>CALUVK010000006.1 GCA_944324205.1 Candidatus Gastranaerophilales bacterium
ACTTATTAAGGAAATGGCTGTATGACAAGAATTAAAATAGCTCATCTATATCCGAAGCTCCTTAATATTTACGGTGACGGCGGAAACATATTAGCCTTGAAGAAAAGGTGCGAATGGCGAGGAATTGAGTTTGAACTTGATGAGATAAATATAGGAGATAAAATCAAAGAACATGATATTTATTTTATCGGAGGCGGGCAGGATTTACAACAAATAGAGGTTTCTAAAGAGCTTCAAAAACATAAAGATTTTTTGATACAAGAACGCGACAGAATGGCGGTATTTTTAGGGATTTGCGGCGGTTATCAGCTTATGGGACATTATTATCAGCCTCATAACGGTGAAAAACTGTTAGGAATAAGCCTTCTAGATGCTCATACCATAGCAGGCGAAAAGAGATTTATCGGGAATGTGACAGTAAAAACGGATTTGACTGAGGACGGGACTCTTGTCGGATTTGAAAACCATAGCGGACTTACTTATCTTTCAGGTAGTACCGAGCCACTGGGAACGATTGTTACGGGTAACGGCAATAACGGAGCTGATAAAACAGAGGGCGCCAGATTTAAAAATGTGTTTGGAACATATCTTCACGGCTCATTTTTACCTAAAAATCCCAAATTTGCTGATTATCTTCTTGAACTCGCGCTCGGATTTAAACCAGAACCTCTAAATGATAATATTGAAAATCTTGCGCATGAATCTCTTATTAATAAATTGTATTAATATGTTAAAAAATATAATGTTTGATTTTGTGTTGACATTTTCAAGAGCCGAATTATAATATAAATATGAATAATCAACAACATTGTAACAAATGGGGCGGGAGACGTGAAAATGCAGGTCGTAAGCGTACTTGTATAAAAAAAGTTCCATTTAATAGAAGAATAAATGTAAATGTTTTAAATATTTTAAAAAAATATGCATTATTGCATAATATAACAGAAACGGAAGCTTTAGAAAGTGCAATTTTATTGCAATCAAATATAGATGTCCTGAAAGGAGATAAAGTAATGATAATAGCGATTCCAACAGAAAATGGCAAACTGTGTCCACATTTTGGCCATGCAGAATCTTTTACATTTGTAGAAGTAAATCTTGAAACAAAAGAAATATTAAAAACAGAGATAAAAGTTCCTGAAGAAGGTATTAGTTGTCAGAGTGCTGGTTGGATTTCTGAGCAAGGAGTGAATTTAATTCTTGCCGGGGGAATAGGTGCACGCCCTCTTGGAATTTTTGAACAAAATGGAGTAAGAGTAATATCTGGTTGTTCGGAACTCCCTGTTACAGATATAGTAAAGCAATATCTAAATTCTGAACTTATTACAGGGGAAAATTCTTGTAGCGGTGAACACAGCCACTGTCATGGTCACCAGCATCAGCACAAACATCAACATCATTGCAAACACAACTAAAAGCACAAAAAGGCACTGTTCGCGCGCGAACAGTGCCAAAAACTGAATGATATCGATATCAGCTCATGAACTGTGCCTGATATGCACGGTATGATATTGGGGCTTCCTGTGCTTCAGGTTTGTTAGATAAACCAAATGCTCTGGAAGCTTCTGATCTCAACCCAGCAAAATAAGTCATTGCCTGACCATCGATAGCACTCTGGCTTAATAACTGAATAGCATTGTTAAAAGCAGCATAATCCTTATCATAATCTCCGGTTGCTTGAATACCAATTTGAGCACATAAACTTGCCCAAGGAATAACCTTTTGATTATTTTGGTTATCAATCTGCTCTTGAACCTGCTTCGAGTACTCTGCGTACATCGCGTCATTCAGTTCTTTTAAATCATCGGTTGTACCTGTCGGAGTAACATCAAATTCATCAAACGCACGTTCCAATGCCCTTGAGTTGACCGGTACACGCCCAAGGTACGAATAGATATTTGCGCTTGTGTAAGAGTAGACTCCGTTTACTGTGAAGTTTGACATGTGATACACACCTCTTATATGATATATAATGTATATCGGCATTTTTTCTAAAAACTTTAGGGATTTCTAATAAATATTTACAAAACTTAATAAATAACGGCTAAGATTAAGTAATAACTTGATTCTTGTTCTGCGAAGTTTTAAGGCTTCTGTAAAGAAATGTAACAAAGATATGAATAATTGAAATTTCAAACTCTTTATATACTTTATATATATGTAAGACAAATATAAGAGAATAGATTAAACTCCTTAATTATATGCTGATAAAGCTTATGATTTGGGTGAAAACGAGGTGATAAAATGGCACTATTGGAAAGCTATAACATCAATGCTATGGCGACTAATATTTCACGTGAATTTTATATTAATGAAAATTCAACAGAGGATAAATCCTATGTCCTAATGGACGAGATGCGGCTATTTGCAATGGATATGAAATCTCGAGTGACGTTTATTTCGCGAACGAAGTCGTAAATAAAATTTTTCTTATAATACCAAACTTAATCTTACTTACTTAATTCCCCAACTTACTTATCTATCAGCGCCTGATTTTACTAAAATCAGGCTTTTTATTATTATTTAGTATAAAATAATATAAAAAGGAGATTTAATGAGTATTTGTATTTTCCCAGGAACATTTAATCCTATTCATCAGGCGCATATAAAGATGGCGGAGTTTGCGCTGTCTTACTTTGGTTTTGATAAAATTATATTTATACCAGCCTATATTCCACCTCATAAAACAATAGATAGGGATTTGGCTGAGCATAGATTTAATATGGTTAAACTAGCGATATCTTCTAATCCAAAATTTGAGATTTCGGATATTGAGTACAAAGCTGAAGGAAAGTCATATACTCTTATAACAGTAAAAAAAATTATAGAAAAGTACAAAATTAAAAATCGTCTTAATTTTTTAATAGGTACAGATGCTTTCGAAAATATTGAATGTTGGTATAAATCTGAAGAATTAAAAAAGCTGGTACATTTTATAGTTTTTTCTCGCGGAAACAAACTTAGCCCCAAAAGTGATTATGATTACGAAATAGCACCAATGAAATTTATAGATATATCGTCAACTGAGTTAAGAAAAAATCCAAACAGTGATACAATAATAAAAGTAAAGGAATATATAAGAGAAAATGGTTTATACAAAAATTGATGAAATAAAAGATTGGCTAAAATTGCACTTAAGTGAAGAACGTTATGAGCATTCTATTGGTACAGCTGAGTGTGCACAAATGCTTGCAGTGAAATTTAATTTGGATAAACAGAAAGCTTATTTTACAGGACTTATTCATGATTGTGCTAAATGCTTGCCGAAGGAAGAGAGTTTAAAAATTCTAGAATCGCTTGATCTTGTTGATGGAGAATTGTGTAATTCTAAAACGCACCATGCTCCTGTTGGAGCTTACGTAGCACAAAGAGAATTCGGTGTGAATGATAGTGAAATTCTTTCTGCTATAAGATGGCATACATTAGGTAATATGAATATGACACCATTTGAGAAAATAATATTTTTAGCTGATAAACTTGAATGCAGAACACGTCCTTGTGAGTATTGTGAACCAATATGGGAGGCGTTAGATGCGTACGGATTAGATGCAGCACTGCTTGTTTGTTATAAGAATACTATCAAAAGTCTTGTTGATAGGAATTTGAAAATTTGTAAACTTACTATTGATATTTATAATAGTTTATTATAGGGTTACTGTTTAACTTTAATAGCACCCCAGGCTCTTAGGAAGCCTTTTTCATACATAATTAAATAGTATCCACCATTTTTTATATACTCTATAGAAGCTTCCATATGGAGATATTCTTTGGGAGGAGTTGCTCCAGTCTTAGCATATTTTGCATCTATTATTTTTTTAAATTTATCTTTACGTTTTTTCTTTCTTAATTCAGCTTTTTCTTCACTAGATAATTCTTTTTTTGTTTTATAATATTTTGCAAGTTCTTTTTCATTTTCTGCCAATTTAAAAACAGGTATGACCGCAATGAGTTCTTGGGATTCTATAAGATACAAAAATTCTCTGTCATCAGATAGGGCCAATTTATAGTGTCCGGGTTTTATAAAATTACCATTATAATCTGGAATATAATCAAGTATAGTTAATGTAGGTTGTTCATCAGTTGGTATTGCATATCGGTATAACGAGTTTTGATGCACAGTAATCCCTGATGGTATTGCGGGATATGGCGCAGATGGGGCCAGATAATCAATGTCACGAATTTTAGGTGTAATAATACCGTCTATCATATTTTAGATACCAATTTTTTTATAGCAAAATCAATTTGGGAGAAATTTTTATCAAGAAGTTTGGAGGATGCTGTAAATACAAGAGAGATATAATCGGAAGAAAATCCTTTTTTAATGATTAGTCTTAAACTTTCTCTCATAAGACGTTTTATTCGGTTTCTTTTTACTGCTCGTTTATGAAATTTTTTACTTACAACAAAACCGATTTTAGTTGGGACATCTTTTGTCTTTTCGCGGCCGCAAAATAATGTGATGCCATTATAATGGAAGGTTTTTCCCGTTTTATATGTAGCAGTAAAAGCATTTCTTTTTTTTAGTCTGTTTTCTTTTGGCAGCATAACAAAATAATACCCTTCAGGTAGCAAATTGTAAAGTTTTTATTCTTATCAGTTTGCTGTTAGAACAGAGATTTTATATATTTGCTATTTGTTTATAATAATCATGCGCTTGTTCAAACTTATAAGAAATGTTAAAAAGTTTTTCTTCGGTTAATTGAGGCGTCATAATTTGAAGTCCAATCGGCATTCCATCACTATCAAAACCTGCAGGAATTGATATGGCAGGAAGTCCTGCTAAATTTGCAGAGATAGTTGCAATGTCTGTTAGGTACATAGCAAGAGGATCTTCTGTTTTTGCGCCAAGATCAAATGCTGTATTTGGACAGGTTGGTGAAATTAAAGCATCAAATTTAGCAAAGGCTTTAATAAAATCATCTGTAACAACACGTCTCATTTGCAATGCTTTTTTATAATAAGCATCATAATATCCAGAAGACAAAGCATATGTTCCAAGCATTATACGACGTTTAACTTCTGGTCCAAAACCTTCTGCACGGGTTTTGCAATACATTTCAAGTAGATTCTTTGCGTTAGCAGTTCTATGACCATATTTTACTCCGTCAAATCTTGCTAAGTTAGAGCTGCACTCTGCAGTTGCAAGGATATAGTATATTCCAATTGAATGTTTTAAATTCGGTAAAGAAACTTCTGTAACTTCTGCACCTAATGATTTATATGTATCGATTGCTGTTTTAATAGCTTTTTCAACATCTGGAGAGAGTCCATCAGAAATTAATTCTTTGATAACACCAATTTTTAAACCTTTTATATCATTATTTAAATTTTTTCTATAATTTACAACTGGTATATTTAATGAAGTTGAATCGTGTTTATCGTATCCAGAAATAACTTCTAATAATGCGGCCGCATCTTCAACTGTTCTTGCAAAAGGTCCTATTTGATCAAGAGAAGAAGCGAATGCAATAAGTCCATATCTGGAAACTTTGCCATATGTCGGTTTCATTCCAACAATACCACAGAAGCTTGCCGGTAAACGGATGCTCCCTCCTGTATCTGAACCAAGGGCTAAAGCTGTTTCGCAAGATGCAACAGATGCTGCAGAACCGCCTGATGAACCTCCGGGAACTTTTGATAGATTCCAGGGATTGTGTACTTTTTTAAATGCAGAGTTTTCATTAGATGATCCCATCGCAAATTCATCTAAATTTGCTTTACCAACTATAGGAATTAAATTATCTAAAAGTTTTTGTGTTGCTGTTGCGTTGTATGGCGAAACAAAGTTCTCAAGGATCTTACTTGAAGCAGTTGTTTTAGAACCAATAAGATTCATATTATCCTTAAGAGCAAGAGGAACACCTGCTAAAAGAGGTAATTCTTCATTTTTAGCAATTTTTTCATCAACTTTTTTTGCGGTATCAAGAGCAATGTTTTCAGTTATAGAGTTAAATGCACCCAGTTTATCATCAACTTCTTTAATTCTTTCTAATGATGCTTTTGTTAATTCTACTGCAGAAATTTCTTTATTTCTGATAGCTTTACTTTGTTCTATAGCACTCTTTTTCAATATTTCTAGCATAATTTTATCTCCCTGTTAAAATTATTATATCAAAAACATATTATTTGAAATATAAAAATAAATTGTGTTTTAAATATCGCAATTTTCAAATATAATCGTTACAAAATTTAACTTTTTGCAATCTTCAGCTGTTGTCATAGTGCACTTTTTTGTTGTATTATAAAATAAAAACTATATGGGGAATAAGAATGAGGATAGAAGCTAAAAATTTAGTTAAGATATATGGTGATAGAAGCGTTGTCAATGATGTTACATTTTATATGGATAAAGGTGAAGTAGTTTGTCTGTTAGGTCCCAATGGAGCTGGCAAAACGACGACATTTTATATGATAGTTGGGCTTGTAAAACCTAACACCGGTAATGTTTTTATTGATGATAAAGAAATTACTACATGGCCGATGAATTTGCGTGCAAAAGCTGGTATCGGGTATTTGCCTCAAGAAAATTCTATATTTAGGAAATTGACTGTAGAAGAAAATATTCAGCTTGTATTAGAAATGAATGATAAACTCACTGTAGATGAAAAAAAGCGAAAGCTTGAAGAACTTTTAACAGAATTTGGGGTTATGAAATTGCGAAAATCTCCAGCAGTTGCTTTATCGGGAGGAGAAAGAAGAAGGGTTGAAATTGCAAGAGCACTTGCCGCAAGTCCAGATTTTATGTTATTGGATGAGCCTTTTGCAGGTATTGATCCAATTGCGATAGGTGAAATTAAAGATAATATTAGAAAAATTTCTGAAGATAAAGGTTTGGGTGTTTTGATTACAGACCACAACGCTAAAGCAACACTTTCTATTACAGATAGAGCTTATGTAATTTTTGATGGAAAGATTAAGATTCAAGGAAAGAGCACGGACGTTGCCAATGATCCGGTCGCAAAAGAGTTCTACTTAGGAAAGGATTTTAAACTATAGCATGAAAAAGCTCTTTACAGTATATGATAGATATATTTTTATGCAGGTTCTTATTACAACAGTGGTGGCCATTTTGCTCTTTACTATTGTATGGATTGCTCCAGAGATGCTCTTAAATACTATTAAAAAGATACTCGAAGGTGTTTATACTGTAAAAACCGGCGTACTAGTTCTATGCTATGAATTACCTAAAATTTTAGGAAAAGCTTTTCCTGTAGGACTATTGCTTGGTTCATTATTTACATTCGACAAGTTAAGTAAAGACTCAGAGTTGACCATTTTTAGAGCTGTTGGTATGTCTTTCTCAAGAATTCTTGCTCCTGTTTTAGTTTTAAGTTTTATTGTTACTTATCTTTGTTTTGTAACATATGACAAGTGGATACCGATTTCCTGCCAGAAACTTAATGAAATTAAAGGTGGCGAGATGCTAACACAGTACATTTATACAAAAAAAGACGAAAATAATTATCCTGAGCAAGCTGTTGTTGTTTCGAGATTCTTTCAAAATAAAATGACTGATGTTATAGTGATGAATTTTTCAAAACAAGTTTTTGATGATTTGCATGGGCTGGAAAATATTCTTGTTGCAAAAAACGGGTATAAAGGAACAAATTCAAAAGGTGATTCTTGTTGGGTTCTGGAAGATGTTACTTCATATGATATTAATGAAGAAGGTATTTTTAAGAAAATAACAAAAGAGGATCGTGTTGATATATTAAACGGTGATGATGCAGAAGATGCTTATACGATTATGATTAATTCGACAAAAAGAGATCGCGATATAAACAATAATGATCTTAAACACTATGTTTCACTATTGAAAAAAGAAAATCTTGATGAAGACTATAGGCTTATGCAGAATAAATATTATCAAAGATTCTTTCACCCGTTTGTTTGCGTACTTCTTGCTATTATGGGGTGTTTGTTAGGGTTTAGCAAACCTCGAGAGCAAAGATTAATCGGTTTTACAATTGCAATAGGATGTATTTTTGTTTATTATATAACTCTTCCGTTTTTTGATTTATTGGCAGAAAAAGGAGTCTTACCACCGCTCATAACTGCTGCGTTTCCACCGGTAGCGTTTCTCGCGGCAATAGTAATGTTTTACAGATCGAGGGATTTATAATGAAAAAACTTTTTATTTTACTTTGTTTAATCGCTTCTGGAGCTGCTATCGCAGCTTCACCAATTAATGTTGAGTATAATGATGGAATTTACCATATAGTATTATCAGGAGATAAAATAAAAAAACAAGTGCAGTTTGTCTCTTCTCCTAATCTTATAACAAATAGAGAAGCTCATAATGCACGCGGTTCGCTTTTAACTATAAATGCGGGTTTCTTTGATCCGAATAATCAAAAATCAATGTCATATATTGTTAATGAGTCACAGACGGTAGAAGATCCTATATTCAACGAAAGTTTTATGACGAACCCTGTTTTAAGGCAGAATATGAAAAAGATTTTGAATAGAACTGAATTTAGGGTGCTTGATTGTGACAGCAAATTAAAATATGAAATTGCGCAGCATAATTCAAAAATAGATTTTCTATGTTCAATAGAAACTTCAGCACAAGGAGGACCACAGCTTCTTCCTAATTTAAGATTAGAAGAAGAATTTTTTATAGAAAAAGATGCAGATGGTAATATTATTCGAGAAGCAGCTTCGGTTTTGCATAAAACACCAAGAACTTTGATAGGTATAAAAAATTTACCAGAAGGGAAACAAGAAGCGCACATTTTTATTGTAACAAATGAACATCCAATGGATATTTATGAAGCAAGAGATTTATGTGCAAGTTATGGTCTAGATAGTGCCATGGCTTTTGATGGTGGTAGTTCGACTTCTTTAAATTATAAGAAAATAAATGTAGTTTCAACTGAAGATGGTGGTGGAACTGGTAGAGGGCTTAAGTCTTTTATGATTGTAGTAAAAAAATAATTAAAAACAAAAAGCCACATTTATAATGTGGCTTTTTGTTTTTGTTTAGAATTTACAGTTTCCGTATTCGCAGCTATCAGTTTGTTGTAATGGCTCGCAGTGATGTACCATAAGTGCTGTAATAATTGCACTTACACCGACAAGGGAATAAATAATTCTTGATAAAACTGTCATGTCTCCAAATATTGCCGCTACTAGGTCAAAACCAAATAAACCGATAAGTCCCCAGTTTAAAGCACCTATTAGTACAAGTGCATATGCTATGTATCTTAGATATTTCATAAATAAATCTCCTTTCTTTTACCTCTTTTATTATTACCCAATTTTCTTTTTATAAATTATATAGTTAGGCTAATACATACGTTTAATTTATAAACTTAAATGCATAAAAAAAGAGCCTTAGGCTCTTAGAATATTAATTAAAAAAAAAGACCGCTTTATAATGCGGTCTTTTTTTAATAATGTTAAAGCATTCGTTCTAAACTTGCATTCAATTCTTCTGTACATTTTGCAAGCGCTTCAGCTGAAATTTCAGCAGTATCTTGTATTAAAGAACCTGCAATATAGCTCGTTTGCTGTGACAAACTCATACATTTTGCCGCATACTGTGCTTGTACTTCCGGAGTTAATGCGCTTCCGTAACCTATTGAACTTACATCCATAGAAATATCCTCTTCTTATTTGTGATATTAATATAATAGCATTATTTATACAAGAATGCAATATAGAATATATCATTTTATTTTAAAAGAAACATTTGCAACAGCTGTAACTTTTTTATCTATTGAGGTCGTATCATTAATTCCCATATCGGATACATTTGTTGAATCTACAGGTGTAATTTGATATACTCCCATTCTTACTGATTGAATTTTGCCAACAGAATTCCCTGTAGGTTTGAGCATTGAAGCTGCTCTGTTTTTTGCATCTTGAGAAGCTTTTTCGAGTAATGTTACTTTTAACTCAGGTAGTTTTGAATAGTCATAGGATGCAGGGCTTACATTTATGTCAACTCCTTTATTAATCAAACTTGTAATATCATTAGAAATTTCTTTTATTAATTCTACATTATCCGAGCTTATGTGCATTGGCTGATATAGGTTGTAAGCATCTTGGATATCTGTATATGCACCAGTTTTAGGATCTCGTTTGTATGAATAATATCCATTTATGGTTTTTAGTTCAATATTTTTTATTTGTTTTGCTTTTAGGTAGTCTTCTACAGTTTTAATTTGTGTTTGTAGTGCACTATATGCTGCTTGCTTACTAGAGCGTTTTATTACAATATCAAAATTAAGGGTTCCTGAATCAGACTTAACAATTTCATAAGCAGAGCCTGTAACAGAAATTTCGTTTTTTGATACTGTTGATGAAATCATTTGAGTTGACATAACTAAGGCTATTGAAACTAAAAGCCCTAAAGAAATAACTTGTAATTTTTCAATTCTTTCTAACATTTAAACTCCCTTCCTTTAAATTTGATAAATCGGACAAATATTCAGCATTTTTAACCCAGCTTTCAATTCTTTTGTATACAATATTTAAAAAATCTTCCAGATTAACATGTTTATGAATTATTTTTTTATTATTTATTGAAATTTGTAAATTTTTATACCAACGAAGAAAAATATTAGGAATATCTTCTGCAGTATACGAATTTTTTGGCTCAAATTCTTTGACTCTTAACAATTCATCAAAAGGTATCTTAAAACCGTCTTGCTCTCTTCCATCTTTGCTTACAATTGCTAAATGTCCCAGATTGCCGTTAATATTTTCATCAGGCTTTAATATAACATCATACAAATCGTTTTTGTCAGCTCTTCTTTTCAATTGCATAAGTCTTTTATAAAAATTTTGCATTTGTTCATCATATAATGGATGATTTTGGCTTTGCGGAAAATACTTTGATTGTTTTAATATATCAAAGCTTCCTTGTTTTATTATAAGTCTTTTAAAGTTTATTTCCGGGATAGTTGGAGTTATTGATTGAGTATCCATTTTACGCCTTTACACATTTCCTGTAGAACTATTTCTATCATCTTCCAGTTGTTTTAACTGTTTTGCATCAACTTTTTCATCTGTAGAATAATTGTTGAGAGTTGTTATTTCGATATCGACATTTACGTCTGCATCAACCATTTCAATATCAAACTTGTCGAACTCTTTTATTTTACCATCTTCAAATTTTACTGCAACCGAATTGTTAAGAAACTGTATAAAACAAACTTTACCAAGTCCAAGTGGTGTCATAACTGTTGAGCCAACGGGAGGCATACCTTTAGCAGCTTCAATATAGTTTGAATATTCATAAGTTAGACAACAAAGGAGACGGCCGCATGTACCAGAAATTTTTGATGGTGCAATAGGCATCCCTTGATCTTTTGCAAGTTTAACATTTATTGATTCAAATTTACGTAAATAGCTTGAGCAGCAAAAAGGTTTGCCACAAATTCCGCAGCCATCCATAATAGAAGATTCGTCACGAACTCCAATGTGTCTAAGATCAATCCTCATTCTTTTAAAATTCTGAGTTAAGTCTTTTAACAATTCTCTAAAATCTACACGTTCAGGTGCTGTATAATAAAAAGAAATCTTCCTTTTATCAAAAGTTATTTTACATTGTACTAAATTCATATTTAGGTTATGTTTTTTTACAAGTTCTTTGCATTTAAAAAAAGATGTAACTTCTTCTTTCTTTAATTCTTCGTATATCATCATATCTTCCTGAGTCATTGTTCTTACAAATTCAAATGGTTCAGGAGTATTTTCTGAATTCGTATAAAGTTCTGCAATTTTAGTACAAAGTAAAAAAGCTTTTAATACTTCCTCGCCTTTTTCAGTACGTGCAATAACTAGTTGACCATCGTCCAAATTGATGTTATCAGGGCATTTTAGCGGAACGAAGCTGTTTTTTAAATATTTTACTCCATATTTAATCATAGCATTCTTCCTTTTTTAGTTTACGATTCATAAGTTTTGATAAAACTTCTTCAGGTGTAATATTTGTATAAACAGCTTCATAAATTGCGCTTGATACCGGAACTTCTACATGAAGCTTTTCCGCTAAATCACATACGGCCTTTGAAGTTTTTACTCCTTCTGCAACAGAGCCTAATTCCTTTAAAATATCATCGATTTTTTTACCTTTACCAAGCATAGCTCCGACTGTATAATTTCTTGACATAGGACTTGAACATGTTGCGATTAAATCTCCCATGCCGGATAAACCATACAATGTTGACGGATTAGCTCCTAATTTTACTGAAAGTCGTACTATTTCAGCCATACCTCTTGTTAACAAGGTTCCCATGCAATTATCTCCCAGGTTCATTGCATGGGCAAAACCAGAAGCTATTGCTATAACATTTTTTAAACTTCCACCAAGTTCAACGCCTATTACATCGGAATTTGTATATAATCTAAATTTGCCAGGTACATTACATGCTTTTTGTACAAATTCTGCTGTTGCGATATCATCACATGCTACAGATGCTGCTGTTGGTTTTCCTTGCAGAACTTCTTTTGCAAGGGTTGGACCAGAAAGAATCACAACTTTCTGTTGTGGTAAAACATCTTTTATTACTTCTGACATGCGCATAAGAGTATTTAGCTCTAAACCTTTAGAAGCATTTACTAATGGTTGCTCTGGTTTTATACCCGCATTTTTAAGCTGTTCACAGACACTTCTTACACCGGAAGTTGCAACTACTGTGAGAATTATATCTGCATCTTTTATTGCAGATTTCATATCAGACGTAATTTGGACTTTTTTATCTAGTTGAACTTCTAATGGTCTAGCGCAATACTTTTTATTGACTAAATCGTCAGTTAAATCACACTCCCGCCCCCATATTGTTATATCTTCAAAATTATCGTTTAAAAGCCAAGCAAGTGTTAAACCCCAACATCCCGGACCAAGTACTGTTAATTTCATTAATTTTATCTTCCTTTTTTATTACTAGAATTATATTATACAATAATTTAATTATGCTATACAAGATATAAATTATTCTTATTCAAATTATATGGAATAGTTTACTTAGTTTTATCTTTTTTTTCAAATTCATATATCCCAGGAAATGCATTTACACCAGTAGTTTTCTTTGTAAACCAGTATTGAAATTTTGGTATATAAGTTGAAAGAAATGCTGCTGCAACGACAAAACCTGCTGCAAAGTTAATACCACTCAGTATAAGGTTTTTACGTTCAAATTTCTCAAGAATAGACTTGTTAATTTTACCATTTTTTGCCGATTTACATAATCTTTCGATATAGTGTTCCATTTCTGATTTGAGTTTATACAATTTTTTATTTGAAACATATTTAAATTTTTTATTGTAGTCACCACCTGTAAAATCGTTAAATACTTGATTTAACAGTTTAGGGTCATTAATTTCGGCTTTATTAAATGCATCAATCAATTGTTGCTTTGTGAGTACTGCTTCATCACGTCTTGTAGGCTGTAATTTAGACATTTCTTTTGCTCTTTCATACACTTCTTTGTCCTTTATTAATGATGAAAGAGATTTTAGTTTTATAACTTCAAGAGGTTTTTTTCCTGAACCTTTTTCCCATTCTGTTGAGGCAAGTATATCATCAGGAAGTTTAATTTCTTTTCCCAGAACTGCATTTTTAAATTCATTTATATTAAATTCTTTATCTCCAATAAAATCTATTAAATGTTTGCTAAAAATTTCAGCTGTGCCGGGACTAAGTCTTGTTGATTTACCTGTTTCAATCAGATTAAGGAGATTCCTAACATGTCCCTGTGCCCACATATAAAAATAAATAGAGCCAATATCCCTTATTGCAATTTCTCTTCTTTCTTCTTTTCTCCGTGCATTGTACATTCTGCCGCCGGCGATGCCTGCATCACTTGACAAAAGCTGACCTGTATTCGTATTTTCTATCCAGTTTGTAAATTTATTAATTGAAGCAATAGGGATACCTTTAAAGGTTAAATTTTTGTTCTTTTTTTCTTCTTCTACTTTTCTTTCAGACCTTATTTTTCGAGTTAGAGCTTGATTTAGCGGTGGCACTATAAAACCTATAAATAAGTTGGCAAGTATAATACTTGTCATAACTTTGGCACCTTTTATTAATGCAACCTTATTGCCTGTAAAATTTTTAGGCGCTTTTTCCTTCATAAAATTATCAAATGGAGTTCTTAAAACCTTGTCTGTGCCAACATCAAAATTTGTTCCTCCAGATTTAAGAATCTTTCCTACAATTTTATCCCCAAGTTTATTAAGATATTTTACTCCGCATAACCAAACAATTGAGCCCATAGACTCTTCTATGAAACGTTCTCTTGCTTCGTCCCCCTTGCCTCTTTTATATGCCTGGTATGTACGTCCTAAGACAACGACACCTTCTAATGCTGCAATAGGTGCCAGGGCGTCTGCTTTAGTCATTCCTGTTATTACTTTGGCTAATGTTATTTTGTTTCCTGAGATTGGATTAATCATAGAAAATCTTTCTTGTATATCGGCTGTTAATAAAAAATCCCTAAAGAATATTTTTTGTTATTTTAATAAAAATTGTTACAAAAGTAAACAGAATTTAGCTCAATACATGCATAAAAAGCTAAAAATCTTTTTGAGGATATTGAAATATGTGTGTAAATTAATGCTGCAGAACTATTAGTGTATAAAAGTAGAACGTAAAATATTTTTTTTTGTCTATCCGCCAATTCGTTCAAGTAAAACAATTGCTTGCGCTTCAATTGCAAGTTTTTCTCCAATCGAATCCAACTGTTCTTTAGTCTTTGCTTTTATAGAGATATCTGTAATATCTAATCCCAATATAGAAGCTAGAATTGTTTTCATTTCAGGGATGTATGGCATCATTTTAGGTTCTTGAGCAATGATATTTGTGTCAATGTTGTTAATCCAATATCCTTGAATTTGTACTTTATCATATACACGTTTTAATAAAATTAAGCTGTCAGCATCTTTAAACCTGTCATCGGTATCTGGAAACAGGGTCCCTATATCATCCATAGCAAGAGCGCCCAATAAAGCATCAATAATAGCGTGAACAAGTACATCAGCATCTGAATGCCCTAATAAACCTTTTTTATAAGGAATTTTTACACCCCCGATAATAAGATCACGTCCTTCTACAAGTTTATGTATATCATAGCCAATGCCAATTCTAAAATTTTGTTCTGCCATATATAAACCCTCTCGTACCAATGGTATATAATTATTATAGCATAGATAATTATAATTAAAAGCATTATTGCCAATTAGAAATATAAATTGCATTTTATTGTAAAGTTTTGTAAAACTTTGCTTTGTTTTATTAAAGTTTTTCAAAAAAATGCCGTTATACAATATGTGAAGATAATTAATAAGGAGTAATTAATATGTATTCAATGTGGCCCGGCTGTTATAGTTTTAGAGATGAAATTAAACTTTTTGTACTTTGGTTTAAGGAACAGGCAGAGGGGCTTATGTATAAAATTTATGAAATCGAACGTTTGATAAACGGATAGTTTATTATAAATCTCTCTTTCTCTCGTTAAATTGACAAGCTTGCTCGGATTGGCAAGCTTTTATTTTTATGCAAAAAAATATGCTTGATAATTACCTATGGCACGAATATAATGGTTTTGAAGGTTATGTATATGAAATTAAATCGAAATTATGAAATTCTTGTAGATATAGTTAATCAATACAAGAAATTGCCTGAAGTAGATTCTATAGGTATAAGCGGTTCTGCAGTTGCAAAAACGGATGATAATAAATCTGATTACGATATCTATATTTATGGAAAAACTGAACCTCCGGCAGATAAAAGAAAAAGTATTGCTGAAAAATATGCTGAAAGAATGGAAATTGATAATCATTTTTTTGAAACAGGAGATACATATACTCTTAAAGAGACTGGCAAACCTTTTGATATAATGTATCGTCATCCGAATTTTATTGAACAAAATATTAAATGGGTTTGGGAAGGTTGTAATGCTTCTCTTGGATATACAACCTGTTTTATTGATAATATAAAAAAGACTGAAATCTTTTATGATAAAAATGGGTGGCTAAAAAAAGTAAAAGAAAGTGTTAATACTCCATACCCTGAAAAACTAGCTGAAAATATTATAAAAAAGAATTTTGCTTATCTTAAAGACGCGATGTTTTCGTTTCGAGATCAAATAGCATTAGCTGTTGAAAGACAAGACTTTGTAAGCATTAATCATCGCTGTGCGGCATTTCTTGCGAGTTACTTTGATACAATTTTTGCTAAAAATCGTATATTAAATCCTGGAGAAAAGAAGCTGGTATCATTTGCTATAAACAATTGCAAAATCCTACCAGAAAATTTTGAGTCAGATGTAAATATACTTTCTATTGGTGATATTTCCAAAAGGTTGCCTACGGCTGATAAAATGGTTGAAAATTTAAGAAAAATAATATAATAAAGTTTAAATTTTAAAATTATAATTAATAGACTCTATTGCAAGTTATCTTTTATAAATAAGATTTTATAGTTTAAAATTTTTATATATATTGTAAAGTTTTGTTACGATATTGTAAGATTATATCAATTTTTTATAAAAAAAATACTTCTTATATATAAGGATATTAATTAATAAGTTTACACATACACTTATTTTATACTACACTTCACACATTAAAGTTTTTAGAGTCGTAAAGACTCTTTTTTTTATGGTGGAACAAATAAATTAATTTGTATTATAATAGAAGCTGTTGGGCGGTATTGAATAGAATAAATATTCTCTTTTATTTTATGCCATTAATAATATAATTGTTAGTCGGAGGTAATATGGAAAATCTTAAAATTTATTTAGATAATGATATAAATACAGAATTAATAAAGTCAAAAAAGATTGCAGTAATAGGTTTTGGCTCGCAAGGTTACGGTCAGGGGCTAAATCTTAAAGATTCCGGCTGTGATGTGATTTTTGGCTTAAGGCAGGGGGGAGCATCTGATATAAAAGCGAAAGATTACGGACTAACGACAATGCCGATTGCGGATGCGGTAAAAGAAGCTGATGTTATTCAAATTCTTATTCCTGATGAAATTCAGGCGCAAGTTTATAAGGAAGAAATTGAGCCGAATTTGAGAGCCGGTCAGTATTTGATGTTTGCTCACGGGTTTAATATCCACTATGGATTTATTAAACCGCCTAAGGATATAAATGTCATTATGGTTGCTCCAAAAGCTCCGGGGCATACAGTAAGAAGCGAGTATAAAGCAGGCCGCGGGGTTCCGTCTCTAATAGCTGTTTATCAGGATTATAGCGGTAATTCAAAAGAGATTGCTCTTTCTTATGCTTCTGCTATTGGTTCCGGAAGAACCGGAATTTTAGAGACATCTTTCCGTGAAGAAACTGAAACCGATTTATTCGGGGAGCAGACAGTCCTGTGCGGAGGGTGTTCTGCTTTAATAAAGACGGCTTTTGAAACCCTTGTTGAAGCCGGTTATTCGCCTTATATGGCATATTTTGAAGTATGCCATGAACTTAAACTGATTGTTGATTTAATTTATCAAGGCGGAATAGAGGATATGCACTATTCTGTTTCAAATAACGCAGAGTACGGCGATTTAACAAGGGGCGGAAAATTAATTAATTCTGATGTTAAAAACGAAATGAAAAAGATTTTATCAGATATTCAGAGTGGAAAATATGCGAAGGAATTTATGGAAGAGATGGCATCAGGAGCGCCTAATTTTAAAGTGTTAAGGGCAGTATCTAAAGGACATTTGATAGAAAAAGTCGGTTCTGAAATCCGCTCTACATTCAAATGGAATAATGAGAATAAGTTAATAGATAAGACAAGGAATTAGCCTTCCGGTTATAAATATTTTCTCCGTGCGGGCTATGGTAATTACCATACACTTTTTTACAATAGAAATGTATTGAAGATACAGTTCGTTAATTTAAAAAAAGGAGTACGAGATGAAAAAAACATTATCTGTATTAGCTGTTTTAGGTATCGTATCAGTAATAGGGACACAAAGTGCCAATGCTTTTGACTGGTCAAGCTTAAATCCTGCTTATTGGGGACATTGTCCGAAATGTGAAAAGAAAAAGCCCGATTGTTCCTGCAAGAAACAGAAGAAGTGCGATCCTTGTGAAACAGGCGCTGCAGCACCGTGCGATCCGTGTGCTAAAAAACAGCCTATTCAATGTGATCCTTGTGCAAAAAAGCCTGCACCGTGTGATCCATGCCAAAAACAAGTTACACAGCCGCAGCCTTGCGATGCTTGCGACAGATTACAGCAAATGAATAAGTAGCTAAATTTTTAACCCTGCTCAATAGTTTGGGCAGGGTTTTCCAAACTCCTCTATTTGTTTGATTACAAATTTGAACAAATATTTTAAACTTAAATTGTTAATGGGGAGAGATATGGCTAAATCGAATTTAAAAGAGAAGAAGGCTAAGGGAGCCGGATTAAGGGTTGTTAAAGAAAATGCGGTAAAAACTACAGCATACAGTGACATAAATTTAAAAAAATGGCGCGATTATGAGCATGTAAAAACAGATACATTGTGGGAATTCCCGGCTCGTTTAAAAGAAGGCGGGCATTCTAATGAATATCACGGGAATTATATTCCGCAGATTGCCCAGCAGATTTATGAAAGATTTACAAAGAAAAACGATATTGTTTTGGATTTATTTTTTGGCTCCGGTACATCCGGTATTGAGGCTGTAAATATGAACAGACGCTGTATCGGTGTTGAATTAAAAGAGGATTTGGCAGAGAGTGTCTCTGAAAAATTTACGCCAAAACAACTTGTAACAGATGTTAATATTATATGTGCGGATTCTGCAAGCGAGCTTGCAAAAGAAAAAATTCAGGCAAGGCTCGATATCATGGGAAGAAAACAAGCCCAGCTTTTAATGCTGCATCCGCCTTATGATGATATTATTAAATTCTCGGATAAGAAAGAGGATTTATCTAACTGCGCAACAACAGAAGAATTTTATGATTTATTTGAAAAGGTTGCTAAAAACGGATATGATTTGTTGGAAAAAGGCCGCTTTGCCTGTCTTATAATCGGAGATAAGTATGCTAATTCACAGCATATTCCGCTCGGATTTGAATGTATGGCAAGAATGAATAAGCTTGGATTTATTACTAAAGCTATTATTATAAAAGATATGCAAGGTAATGAACGAGCTAAAGGTAAGACTGCAAATTTATGGCGCTACAGAGCCTTAGCTGGCGGTTTTTATATCTTTAAGCATGAATATGTAATGGTATTTCAAAAAGTATGATAAAAGAAGTTCAAGACGGCCTTCTGGTAAAAATAAAGATAGTTCCGAATTCTTCTAAAAATGAGCTTATAATAGAAGAAGATTTCATAAAAGTGAAGGTTACTGCGCAGCCTGTAGAAAATAAAGCTAATAAGGCTCTTGTTGAATATTTATCAAAACTTCTCAGACTGCCTAAATCATGTATAGTGATTGTAAAAGGAGAAACTTCTAAAGATAAAACACTATTGTTTTCGATAAACGATAAAAATAAGAAGGATTTTATTATTTCTCAATTGACAAAATAGATTAAAAAATATACTATAGAAATAAAGAGGAAAAGGTATATGTATAAGCGCTGGTATGATGTAGACCCGACAGTAAGTTTAGCCGTAAGTTTGATGCGTAATGCAAATATAATGACGCAGTATAAATGTGCGGATTTAATCGTTAATAAATCTAAAGAGAATGGTATTGACCTCGCTGATAATATTTTAACAGATGCATTTACGTATGTACTTAGACGCTGGTATGATACGGATCAAAAAATTGCAGAGGCTTTTGAGTATTTGAAATGTCTCCCGCTTGAAGTACAAAAAGAGGTTGCGCTGGAGATAATAAATCTTTTGCAGGAAGAGGAAGTAAAGTAATTAAATGAGCTCGCTTATACACTTATGTCAAAATCCGGCTCTTATATCAGTAGTTTTGCTCTGTATTTTGTGCCTAAAGAAGGTTAATGTTCTTCTGGCGATTATTGTTTCTACTATTACAGGCGGCCTGATAGCTGGGCTTGGGATAAAAGATGTTATGCATATTTTTATCTCCGGTATGGGTGATAATTCAGAAACTGCATTGAGTTATATTTTACTCGGCGCATTTGCCGCAACAATGGCTCATTCAGGTTTTACGGACGTAGTATCCTCTAAGATTACTAAAGCGGTTGCAGGAAGGAAAATGATTTTACTCCTGATTTTGACCTTAATTGCTATGGCTTCGCAGAATATTATTCCTATTCATATAGCTTTTATTCCGATTATTATTCCGCCCTTGCTGGGAATAATGAATAAATTAAAAATTGACAGAAGGGCTGTTGCATGTGTTCTGGCTTTCGGATTGAAGATGCCATATATTGCAATTCCGGCAGGTTTCGGTTTAATTTTCCAAAACCTGATTGCGGATAATATGATACAAAACGGCGTTTATGTTATGAGAAACGACATTTGGAAGTATAATTTAATACTGGGTTTAGGTATGGTAGCAGGCCTACTTATAGCAGTATTTATAAGCTACAGAAAACCGCGTATATACGAAGATAAACCTATCGCCAATATGAGTGTAGAAAAAGAGGTAAAATTTTTGCCGAAACATTGGATTGTTATGCTTGCAGCTCTTGCAACTTTTATAGTTCAGTTATTGACCCAATCTCTGCCTTTAGGCGCGCTTGTTGGTCTGGGAATAATCTTTTCCTGCCGTGTAATTCCGCAGGATAAAATGGATCATATGATGAATGAAGGTATTTATCTTATGGGCTATGTAGCTTTTGTAATGCTTGTTGCAGCAGGGTTTGCATCAGTCCTTAAAGAGTCGGGTGCTATCAATTCTTTAATTTCCTCTGTGATATCTTTTATGCCGGAAAGTATTATGATTACTTCTCTTGTAATCCTTTTGCTGGGGCTGTTTATAACAATAGGTATCGGAACTTCTTTCGGAACAATTCCTATTCTTGCGGTACTGTTTATTCCGGTTTGTGTCCATATGGGATTTAATACTCCGCAGATGGTTATTCTATTAGCTGCCGCTGCTGCTCTCGGTGATGCCGGTTCTCCCGCTTCCGATACAACTTTAGGCCCGACTTCCGGCTTAAACGCTGACGGACAGCATAACCATATTTTTGATACCTGTATTCCTACTTTTCTTCACTATAATATAGCTTTAATTATCTTTGCTTTATTAGGAATATGGCTTTTTGCTTAATTTATTAGCTCAAACTGTAATCAAAATCTTCTTGAATATTGCTTGAAAGCATAGATTGAAGTGATTCCATATAAGCATTTAATTCTT
>CALUVK010000007.1 GCA_944324205.1 Candidatus Gastranaerophilales bacterium
AGCTATGGTAACCGCTGCTTTGAACGGTTCGTTTGATAATATCCAATTCAAACACCACGATGTGTTCAATGTGGATTTCCCGACCTCTTGTCCTAATGTACCTGATGAAATGCTTGATGCTAGAGGTATGTGGGTTGATAAGAATGCTTATGACGAGGCAGCTAACAAGTTAGCTCAAATGTTTGCAGATAATTTTGCTGCTAAATACCCGAATATGCCGGCAGAAATTGTTAAAGCCGGCCCGAGAGCTGTTGCTAAGGTATAATAAATCAAAATGTATAAAAAACCGGCTAAATCATTATGGTTTAGCCGGTTTTGGTTTATTATGACAAACCAAACGGGGGATTTTTTATTGAATCTTGTTTATCTTTAATATCTTGTTTCTGTTTGTCCGATTCTACTTCATCAATAGCTTCTTGACGCATTTTTTCCAAATCTTCTTGAACATCTATTACTGTAAAGAAATCTACAACTTTCTGATAAATATTAGGACAGGTTGTTTTAACTTTATCCATAAAACTGTTTCTTTCTTCGCCTGTTAGAACCCCGTCAGCCTTCTTTTCGCCTTTTTCATTTGTTGTATCGCATTCTTTAAAAATACTTTCTAGTTTCTGAGAGTCTTTTGGACTGCATTCAACTCCCTGCTCCTTGAAAAAAGTCTGCATACCGTTAATACTAAAATTCAATTTACTAAAATCTTGAACCATTTTTTTACTCCTTTTTTTGTACAACCAGTTTAGTTAACGGCATAATTTTTAAAAACTTTAGGCTTTGTAAAGAAATTGTTACAAATAGATGGGCAGGATAGTATTTGGCCAGTGGTGAAATTGTTCACGAGAATTTGCGAGAAAAATGTTAATATTCCACAAATTCAATAGAATCTGAAGAAAAGTATTTTTGATTTGTAAATATTTATTGCAATTTATGAAATCCATATCAAGATGATATATAATATAAGTATATGTATATCGTCAAAAACTTGAAGGACTATAATTTGTCCCACAAGCAGCGGATTTTTGCCGGCTACTTAAAGGATAATGTGGATTCGTTTGTTTGTTATGAAAAAATAACGAATCGTAGTGCTATGCGTAAATATTTTGCTCCGGATAATGAATTTTATGAATATTCAACGGCTATAGCAGAACCGGCTGAACTTTTGGCGAGAGCAATTGTTGGATAAATAATAAATAAAGTTATAACCATGTTATACTTTATTTATGAAAAGGATTATAATAGTACTATGCTTTTATCTAATATGTTCAAGTGTTTATGCATCACAAAACTTTGAATTGAATTTTGGCGGACAAAATTATAAACTTCTATACAGTGAGAAAGCTCCTGAACATTCCGGTTATATAAACGAATATTTTAAGTCCGGCGAAAATCGTAATTCTTGGAGTGAAGTTATAAATGTTATTCATTTCCCGAATGCGTATTCTCCACTTGATTATGCTCAGGAGTTTAGCAGGTATTTAAATTCAATTAATTGTCCAAATGCTCTTGTATTAGACGAAGAACAAAATACGGCGCTACTTGATTTTATAATAATTGACGGACAAAAACTTCCTATAATTTTGGAATTTAATGTTTTTAAATATGAAAAGCAGCCGGAATGCGGTACTGTTGCTATTCAATATGTTAAGAAATACAGTGTATACAGTACAGAACAGGTTAAAAAAATAAAAAAAGAATTCAAAAAATTGCGTCCAAGAACTCTCAAAGAACTTAAAAAAACAGAGATTCCTAATATTGTAAAACACAATGTAGATGAAATAAAACTTAATGATTTGCAATAAACCTTTATAATCTGCTAGCATATTATTGGATAATAGTCGATTTTAAGGAATTATATAATGAAATTTAGTATTAAAAAGTGGGGAGGGATACTTGGAATAGTATTGATGTCAGCAATTCCGGCGCAAGCGGCTATGACATTCCCTAATATAAATATAGGTTTAGGTACGGCAAACACGCCACAGGATTTTACTAACGGTTTGCAAATTTTAATTTGGTTAACGATTTTAACCTTGGCTCCGAGCATATTAATTATGACAACTTCTTTTATAAGACTTGTTGTAGTTCTTTCACTCACAAGACAGGCTCTAGGTGCAGGCACTTTGCCGCCAAATCAGGTTATTACAAGTCTTGCGTTGATTCTTACGTTTTTCATTATGGCACCGACATTTAATGAAATTAACGAAAATGCGCTTCAACCTTATATGAAAAATCAAATAACCCAGCAAGTTGCTTTAGACAGAGGTATTATTCCGGTTAGAAACTTTATGTTTAAACAGACTCATGAAAAAGAGCTCGCATTATTTGTCAGAATGGCAAAAATAGAAAAACCAAAAAATAAGGATGATGTGCCTACATATGTATTATTGCCTTCGTTTATTTTAAGCGAGTTAAAAACAGCATTTACTATCGGATTTGTTGTTTATCTTCCGTTTCTGGTAATTGATATAGTAGTTTCATCTGTTCTGGTATCAATGGGTATGATGTTCTTGCCTCCTACAATGATTGCGCTTCCGTTTAAATTAATCATGTTTGTAATGGTAGACGGTTGGTATTTAGTTGTGAAATCACTTGTTGAAAGTTTTGCAAGGTAGGGAGAAGCTTATGAATCAGGATGTAGTTATAACTCTTTTACAGAAAATGTTTATATTAACTCTGGAAATATCAGTTCCGATTTTGCTTGTCGGTGTTGTGCTGGGTTTGTTGGTCAGTATTTTTCAAACTGTTACACAAATACAGGAATCAACTTTAACATTTGTGCCTAAAATTGTAGGCTGCGTATTATTGCTAATTTTTCTTATGCCCTGGATGATAAGTATGTTTATTACAACGGTTAATGAGTTCATGGATATGATACCTCAATTAATAGGCGGGATTTGATGTTTAATCTGGATGTATTATTTTCACCGACTAATATAATTTTGTTTATGGCAATTTTCACGAGATTATCTGGCTTGTTTGCATCTGCACCGGTATTTTCGACATTTCCTATTCCAACGCAGGTAAAAATATGGCTTGCTGCATCAATTGCGTTTATATTGTTTCCGATTGTTCAGTACAATACAGCTTTTGTCGTTCCAAATTCAGTTCCGGCACTTACTTTAATTCTTTTTAAGGAGTTTGTTATCGGCTTTGCAATAGGTTTTTGCGCTAATATATTATTTGCGGGTATTGAACTCGGTGTAAATACTTTTGCTATACAAATGGGATTATCTGCCGATCAGGCGCTTAATCCTACATCAGGCGGGAATTCACCTGTTATTACACAAGCTTATACTTTTCTTGCGACAATGATTTTTTTAATCCTCGGCGCGCATCAATGGTTGTTTTCAGCAATTTATAATAGTTTTAAAACAATGCCGGTTGGCTACACATTTCCGCTTTCTCCCGAACTGGTCGGGCATATTACTGCACTTTCCGGACAAATTTTCAGCATAGCTTTAACAATTGCCCTTCCTATATTTGGAATCCTTTTTATTACTGATGTATTATTAGGCTTTACCTCAAAAATGATGCCTCAAATGAACATTTTTATGGTTTCTATTCCTTTGAAAATATATCTCGGTTTACTGTTATCTTTAATTTTTATGCGTCCGATGGCGGAATACATAGCACTTCTTGTAGAAAGATTTCTTACTCAGATTGCAAGTATGTTTTAAGGTTAGGAATATATATGTTTGTTTTGACGGGAAATGTATTTTCATTTTTTTAGACTATTGTTATTTACTATCCAGGTTTGTATAATAACTTCAATAGGTTTATTATTGGTTTAGTAAATTATAGGATTATAGTTATGAAAAAGTATTTTATATTTGCATTGACATTGGTATTGACAACACTTATTGTTTTAGCAGATGATAGCAGATTTACGAATGCCTTAAAAAATTGTTCTTCTTATTCTGAAAGCGGCACGGTAAATACAGAGGGAATGAATGTGACCTCTAACAAAAAAATCCTCGGCTGGGAAGGGGATAAGTGTGTTTATCAGGAAAAAGTTCAGTTTTCCGGCATAGATTCTTGTATAACTTGCAAATTATCCCGTGCACAGATTAATGAACTTGTATCTGTGATGGAAGCATATGCTCTTGTGCAAAAGTATTCTAAAGATGATGTTGATACTTCAAGTATTTCTGCTGTACAAAATAATCCAGTAGTTAAAGCATGGAATAAATATCTGCAAGACAGTTCTGTTTGTACTATGACGACAAATCAACCGGTAAAATAATGAAAGATTATGATATATTAAAAGCCAAGCTTATTATCTGGGACTTGGATGATACTCTCTGGGACGGGGTTTTAACGGAAGGCGGTGTGAACTTCAGACCGGAATTTTTGACTTTTGTTGAAGATTTAGTAACCAAAGGGATAATGAATTCTATCTGCTCAAAGAATGATTTTGACAGGGTAAAAGAAGAGTTTTTCAAGTCCGGAAATCAAAAATTCTGGGATTATTTTGTTTTCCCTTCAATTGCTTGGACGCCAAAGGGAGAACGGGTTAAAAATATTATAAAAAATATGAATTTAAGGGCGGAAAATGTTATTTTTATTGATGATAATCAGTCTAATATAAACGAAGTTAAATTTTATTCACCCCAAATAATGACAGCTCTGCCGGAGCAGGTTCCTAAAATGATTGAGGAGCTGTACCTCGTAAACGAATACGACTTTGAGCATACAAGATTAAAGCAGTATAAGCTTCTTGAACAAAAAGCTGCTGCAAAGGGAGAAAGCTCTAATGAAGAATTTTTACGTTCAAGCGGGATTAAAATCTGTATAAAAAATGATTGTTTAGAAAATATTGAGAGAATAAAAAATTTAATCAGCCGTACAAACCAGCTGAATTTTACTAAATTCAGAGACGAGAATATAGAAGAGACTATTAAAAACACAAATTCCGCTTATATTATTGCAAAAGATAAGTACGGTAACTACGGAATTTGCGGGTTCTATTCTTTGGATAAAAAGGAAAATAAGCTTATTCATTTTCTTTTCTCCTGCAGGATTATGAACATGGGAATTGAACAATTTGTTTATTCTTATCTTGGCAGGCCTAAATTGAAAATCTCGGGAGAAGTTGCTTCCACATTAGAAGGCCCGGTTCCGGATTGGATTAAAGTTGTTGATAATATAGAACTAAAAGAGTCTAAGCCTGTAAAAAATGATATTAATATCTTATTTAAAGGCCCTTGTGATTTGTATTCGGTTTTAAGTTACATAGATTCAGAATGTAACATTGATACCGAATTTCCGTACTGGAATAAGGATTTAGTCTATATTCTTGCGCATACGCATACGGCATTTATTGAGCAGACACATAGATTTTCGCCGGAGAAACTCTTAGAGCTGACTAAACTTTTTCCGTTTCCTAATCCGGACGAATTTAAGACCAGATTTTTTGATAAAAAATATAATCTGATATTCTTAAGTCTTTTAACCGTAACACACAGCGGTTTGTACATAAACAAAAATGACGGGAGTTATGCGTTTTTTGGCTATGCTAATCGTGATATAACTGATGAAAATAATTGGGATATAATACTTAAGTCGTTGCCAGAGTGGGCAAAAGAACAGAATATAATAATGCTAAGAGAATTCAAAAAACATTACATTTTTGCAGGTAATCCGCCAGTGGATACGGTTATTAAGAATTTAAAATATATAAAAGAAAATATTGCAGCTGACTTGGTTTTAATTCTAGGAAGTGAAATTCATACTGATAAAGTTCTGGCAGGATATGAAAATATGGCTGAACGTCATAGAATTCTTAATGGTGCAATTAGAAAAGAGTTTAAAGATGAATTTGAATATATAGAACTTACGGATTTTATAAAAGGTGATGAAGATTATATTGAGTGTATTAACCATTTTTCAAGAAGAGTTTATGCAGATTTAGCCTATAAAATTATAGAGATTTCAAATAAGAAACTTAAGAGTAATTATCTTAAAGTAAAGAATTAGTGATGAAATCATAATAAAATTAATATTTTCTTATAAACTTAGCAGAAAAGTTTTAAAACCAGTTTCACATATTTTAGATAGATTTTACATATTTAATTTTTCCATTGCGTTTTATCTAAAAATGTTTTAACAGCGTCTGTTAAATTATTAGGCGTTTCTAGTGACGGTTCTTTATTTGTATTATTTTCAGCGGAAGATACTACAAAATTTCTACGGATTTTATTATATATAGTAAGCATTACAAACAGAACTATTGAAGAAATTACAACTCCCGCCATTGCCAGCAGGAATTTTTTTGCAATTTTTCTTTTGCTAATAGGTTGCTTATATGTTATTTTTTCTTGTTCTTCCTGTTGTTGAATAACATTGCTATTGGCTTTTATTTGTTCAAAAGTTTCTGTTGGAGTTTCTTCTGCATACTCTTGTACTGTTTGTGGTTGCAAAATTTCACTATTTATGGGCTCTTCTGCGATTGTTGGTATGCAGAGAGCCATAAATAGTAAAAATATCAAAAATCTATTCTTCAGCATTCTTTTTTGTTGTCTTTCTTGTTCTTTTCTGAGAATTTCTATTTGGCCGGCGTGACCTTTTTACCGGTTTAACTTCAGCTTCTTCGGATTTTGTTTCTATTTTGGTTTCAGAAGCTTCTGTCTTTGTTTCTTCTGTTTTATTTAAATTAGCATTTTCTGCTATAATTGGTGCAATTTCAGTATCCTCATTAATCACTGTTTGAGCTAAATTGTCTGCCGCAACATCAGACTTTTTAAGTTTTCTGCTGCGTCCGCGCGTTTTATCGGCTTTAGTTTTTTCTTCTTTAATTTCTTTTATTTCTTCCTGAGCTGATATAGACGGATTCTCTGTCATTTCCAGTTTTTCTTCCTGAATAATTGTCTGTTCTTTAACCTCTTCTTTTTCAGGTTTATTATTAAATTTATTGTTATTAAATTTCTTCTTGCCGCCCATAGGAAGTTTAATCTTAGCTGCTTTTGCCCTATATTCACCTTCTGATGTCGCTGATGCAAATTTCAAATCTTCCATTATATAGCCGTTACCCTGACAGTGGGGGCATCTTTTTGCAAAGATTTCACTCAAAGCCTGTCCTTGACGGTGTCGTGTCATCTCTACAAGGCCTAAATCTGACAACTGTCCGACTTGAGGTTTTGCCTTATCAGCTTCCATTGCCATTTCAAGTTCTTCCATCATTGTAAGTTTATCAACTCGTGATAGCATATCAATGAAGTCGATAATAATCATGCCGCCGATATTTCTTAATCTTAATTGGCGCGCAATTTCATGAACTGCTTCAATATTAGTTTTAAGAATCGTTTCATCCTGAGTTGCGGAATTCGTAAACTTACCGCTGTTAACGTCAATAACCGTTAATGCTTCTGTTGTCTGAATGAACAAATAACCGCCGGATGGCAGATTAACTTTCATCTGCAGAGCTGCTTTAATCTCTTTATGAATATCCATTGCAACTAAAAGCGGTTCAGAACCTTTATAAAGAGTTACATTAATATTCTTATTCATATGCCAGTTCTGGAGAATATTTTGGACTCTGTTTAGTGCAAAAGCAGTATCTACAATAATTTCCTGTGTTTCTTCATTGCAGGCTTCTCTTATAACCCTGTATAGCAAATCCTGATCTCTGTATAAAAGACTCGGCGGAGTTAGACTTTCAGCCGAAGTTATAATATTATTCCATTTTTCGAGAAGAATTTCCAAATCTTCCTGAATATCCGCTTCTGTCTGGCCTTCAGCTTCCGTTCTTACAATAATCCCGACTCCTACGGGTTTCAGAAGATTAACGATTGATTTTAATCTGGCTCTTTCCTTTGCGGAAGTGATTTTTTTGCTGACATTAATTCCGGCCTCATTTGGCATAAGTACCAAAAATCTTCCAGGAAGCGAAATTTCTGTGGTAACTCTCGGCCCTTTGTGCCCTGTAGGTTCTTTTACAACCTGAACCACAAGTTTTTGTTTCGGTTTTAATTTATCCTGTAAAGCGCCTTTTCCTGCTACATCCTGAGCATGTAAAAAGCCCATCTTATCGGAGCCGACGTTTACAAACGCAGCTTCAATTGAGGGTAAAATATTTTCAACTTGTGCAAGGTAAACATCACCTAAGATTATTTCACCTCTGTGCACATAAAACTCGGCAACTTTACCGTTTTCCATAACCGCAGCAATATTATCGCGTTCGGCTATAACTATTTTGTTAGCTACTGCATCTTTCATTTTCTTTAATCCTTTTTCAAAACTATATCTTGTTGAGGTTTTCGTTCAAAAATCTGACTCTTTAAATCAAAGATTTGTTCATTATTAACAACCTTCATCAAATTATCAGCTCTCTGAGCCGGAATATCCGAGCCTTGTCCGATTTTTAAACATATAAACAGACTATTCTTTTAAACCTATGAACACTTATAGATTTCTTAAAATCTGTTGTTTTTTATAAACCTTTCTTGTTTTTCTTCGTGATTAAAATTCATCGGAAGATAAAACTTTACTTATATAATACTGGAATTTTTCAAAATTGTAAAGAGATTTATATAGATTAATGAATAATTAAAATATTTATTTAGTCTGCTATAATACGAAGATTTGAGGGTATTTGACGGCAATACCTGCGTAATAAATACGGTAGAAATTTAATGCTGGTTTAATAACTATACGTGCAAATATAGATTACATTTGGTATAATATTACCTGATGGGAAATGAAGCAGCAGAAAGAACCGAAGAAGCCACCACCCGACGGCGAACCAAAGAAAGGGAAAGGGGTAACGTTGCAAAAAGCAGAGATATGGATTCTGCTCTTGTTATGGTTGCTGGAGTAGCTTTGCTTGCAATGTTCTTAAATGGAATGCTTGAAAATATCCAAAATATGATGCGAGAATGTTTTTCTCACCTGGATCCGTCGCTTGTTAATAACTCTAATATTATGGGTATGTTGCTTCCCTATTTCCATTACCTGGCAATTATTGTTTTGCCATTTTTTGTATTGCTTTTGATATTTTCAATTATAATTATACGTTTAGATGTCGGACATGTTTTTGCACTAGAGCGGGCAAAGTTTAATCTTGAAAACTTATCTCCAAGGAGAATATTTCAAAATGCAAAAAGAATATTTAACCCGTTTGAACCCCGTTCATTAGTAGAATTTGTAAAATCGATTTTAAAAATAGTAATAGTAGGGGCATGTGGTTATTCTGCAATCAACAGCCGAAAGGGCGATTTGCTGGGATTGGTAGGACTTGAAATTCCGCTTGCATTAAATATTCTTGGCTCTGTTCTTATTAATATGATAATTAATATGTGCCTTGCAATGTTGATATTAGGGTATTTAGATAAAAAATATCAAAATTACGAATATGAAAAATCAATCAAGATGACTAAACAGGAAATCAAGGATGAACACAAAGATACGGAAGGGGATCCAAAGATTAAAGCAAGGATTAAATCTATCCAGATGCAAATGGCGCGTCAAAGAATGATGTCATCAGTTCCAACCGCAGATGTTGTAGTTACAAACCCGACTCATTATGCAGTTGCCATAAAATATGATAAAACAAAAGCTCCGGCTCCGATGGTGGTTGCAAAAGGTGTTGATTATCTGGCTTTCCAAATAAGAGAAATTGCAAAAGAAAATAATGTTCCGATAGTAGAAAACAGACCTGTTGCGAGAACTTTGTATAATACAGTACCCGTAGATGGGGTCATTCCTTCAGACATGTATGTGGCGGTCGCAGAAATTCTTGCTTATGTATTCCGTCAAAAGAATGGAAATAATTAGACGTAAAATAAAATGTAAGGTTTTAATTAATTATCATTCTTCAATTTTCAGAATTCTAGGTATTTTACCTATTTCTCGGATTTGACGCTCAAAATCAGAAATGTCAACGCTTATTGCGTCAAAAGTGTTATAATGCATAGGAATAACTTCGCTGGCCCCGAGCAATTCTGCTGCAATAACGGCGTGTTCAATGTCCATTGTATATTTACCTCCAATTGGTAACATTACAATGTCCGGTTGATAAATTTCCCCAATTACTTTCATTTCACTATTAAGACAAGTATCTCCTGCATGGTATAAGGTTTGTCCTTCTATTTCAAAGACAAAGCCGCAAGGACATCCGCCGTATATTCCATCCGGAGTTGAACTTGAGTGAAATGCCGGAACGGCAATTGCTCTGCCCCAGCTGCAATCTCTCCAAGAACCAAGCCCGATATCTGCAGTTTTTGCTCCCTTTTTTGTACAGTAATTTGCAAGTTCATATATGGCAGTTATTGGAGCTCCTGTTTTTTGAGAAATTTCTACGGCACTTCCCAAGTGATCTCCGTGAGCATGGGTTACAAAAATATCATATATGTTATTAAGATTATAATTTGGAACTAAAACTAAAAAAGGATCTATTAAAATTTTTTTACCATTCGTATTAAATTCAAATGCACTATGTCCTAAGTATTTAATTTCCATTATTTTATCCTTTCCATTAATTTTCTTAATTTTTTATACTCTTTGCCCCATTTTTGCATAGATTCAATAACAGGTCTTAAAGTGTATCCAATATCTGTTAAATAATATTCTACTCTTAATGGTAAACCATCCATTTCTTCTCTTATAATAAGTCCGTCTTCTTCTAGTTCTTTTAGGCAGTTTGTTAAAACTTTAGCTGTACATCCGAGTTTGTTTTTTAATTCAACGAATCTCATTTCTTTTTTTAAAAGTTCTTTTATTATTAAGATTTTCCATTTTGCTCCGACTAATTGTAAAACAACTGCCACCGGATTGACTGCCAAATCTTTATATTGCAATTATTTATCCTCTTTATTCTTTGAGGCGCTATTCCAGAGTTCAATGAGTTTTTCTTTTATCCCCATTCTTCCATACCATTTAATAATAAAGCGTTCTTCATATCCTAAACCACCATTAAGTTTAGAACAGTCATTTAAAGCAAAAACTGCTTCTGAAATGGAAACTCTTACAAAAAAATGTGGTTGAACATACTTATTTAAATCCATCCATATTTTTATATTATTATATTTTGCCATGTTAACACTTTTAATGTTGTGTGCATCTGATTGTTCTTGAACCATAAAGTTTTTTAAGCTGTCTTCCATGTCTTTAAATGTAGCCATTACTTCATTTCCTCTAATTATTCAAACTGTGAATAGGAGCCGGAATTTTTCCACCTCTTGTTACAAAATTTTTGCTTGAAAGTTTATTAATTGCCATAACGGGGGCTTCTCCTAAAAGTCCGCCAAATATGACTTTATCGCCGACGGTTTTATTTGGTGCCGGAATAATTCTAACAGCAGTTGTTTTTTTATTAATCATGCCGATAGCAGCTTCATCGGCTATCATTCCTGCAATGGTAGTGGTTGGAGTATCTCCAGGAATTGCAATCATATCTAAACCAACAGAGCAAACACAGGTCATTGCTTCCAGTTTGTCAAAAGTTAAATAGCCCTTTGAAGCGGCTTCTATCATTCCTGCATCTTCTGATACCGGGATAAAAGCGCCTGACAGACCGCCTACGTATGAACTAGCCATAATTCCGCCTTTTTTCACTGCATCATTAAGCATTGCAAGTGCAGCAGTTGTTCCATGTGCGCCGGCATGTTCTAGTCCCATAGCTTGAAATATTTGAGCTACACTATCTCCTATTGCTGGTGTTGGAGCAAGTGATAAATCAACAATCCCGAATGGAATATTTAATTTCTGAGCCATTTTTCTTCCGATAAGTTCACCAGTACCTGTAATTTTGTATGCAGTTTGTTTGATTTTAGAAGCTAAAACGCCAAGATCAGCATTTTTATCCAAATCTTCAATGGCTGCTCGAACAACTCCCGGGCCAGAAACTCCTATGTTTAAGGCACATTCCGGTTCTCCATATCCGCAAAAAGCTCCGGCCATAAACGGATTATCACCAACAGAGTTACAAAATACTACAAGTTTTGCGGCACCGAGACCATCTCTGTCTGCAGTTAATTCTGCAGATTTTTTAATTATATCAGCCATCTTAAGAACAGCATCCATATTAATTCCGGCTTTTGAGGACCCAACATTTACAGAGGAACAAAGTCTTTCAGTCGCAGCTAAAGCTTCCGGAATTGAATTAATCAGAGCTTCATCACCGCAGGTAAATCCTTTTTCAACAAGAGCTGAGAATCCACCTATAAAATCAATGCCTAGATTTTTAGCGCATTCATCTAAAGTTTTTGCAATTTTTACATAATCTTTATTTTTGCAAGCTTCTCCAACCAGAGATATAGGGGTAACTGCAATCCTTTTATTCACAATTGGAATAGAATAATCATTTTCAATATCATTTGCATATTTAACAAGATTTTTTGCATATCTATCAAGTTTGTATTTTATTTTGTCGCAGACAATATTGATATCTTCTGATAAACAATCGCGTAAACTAATAGCAAGCGTCACAGTTCTTATATCAAAATTGTGAAGCTTTATCATGTTTATAGTTTCAAGAATTAAATTTTCATCAAATATGGTCATATTAACTTCAAGTCTATCACAATTTGTAAAAAAAATGAATATAATTTATAAATTAAAATAATTTAAAGCTTTACACTTATTAATAATTTGAAAAGATTTTTTGCTTAGGTTATTATTAGTATTGGATAATTGTGCGCGGGGAGTACATGGAGAATAATTATTTTTCACTATTAGCTAATGATGTAAAGAAATTATGGAACGGTTTAGACGGAAACCAAAAACTGGGAATGCTTGCGTTAATTGTTGTTACAATAGTGGCTGCAACATTCTTTTTATCAAAGGCGATGGAGCCTGATTGGGTTGTTTTATATTCAGATTTGAATGAAGTGAGTGCAACAAGTATTGTTGAAGGTTTAAAGAAAAATGGCTATCGTTATAAAGTGTCGGAAGACCATCACTCTATTCTTGTCCCGTCAAATGTAAGAGATGAGATGAGGGTGTTTGTTGCAGAAAATGATTTGATTAAAAATGAAGACAGCGGTTTTGAACTTCTTGATGATATGCAACTAGGTTCAACCGATTTCAAAAATAAATTAACAAGACAGAGAATTTTTCAGGGTGAATTAACACGTTCAATTGAGAAAATTGATGGTGTGAAATATGCACGTGTTCAGCTTGCAGAGCCCGAACGTTCCATATTTGAGGATAATGACGAAAAACCAACGGCTTCTGTCGTATTGGTGCTTCAGCCCGGATATAAAATAAAAGCTTCGCAGGTAAAAGCAATTAAAAATTTAGTTGCATATGCTGTACCGCGTATGACGCCGGAACAGGTATTTATAACAGATCAAAATGGTAATAGTCTGTCGGATGAGACTTCTAAAAGCTCTACTGATATGGAGAGTTTTAAATCTAATTTAGAAAAGGAAACTGCAAAAAAAGTTTCTGATGTTCTGGAAAAGATAGTTGGAAAGGGTAATGTCTCTGTTCAGGTTAATGCAGATATTGATTTTAATTCTGCTAAAGCAACTATTGAAAGCTATATTCCGCTTGAGGGAAAAGGAGAGGGTGTTGTAACAAGTTCGCAAACAGAAGTTGAAACATACGAAAACCCGAATAATGTACCTAATCCTAATAATGTTAATCAAAGAAACTTAAATTATTCAAAACAGAAGACGGCAATAAATTACAGTGTTTCTAAAGAAGTTAAGCAGGTCGTTTATGCGCCTGGCACAATAAAAAGACTTTCTATCGCAGTTGCGGTAAATAAAATTTTAACAGAGTCTGAAAAAGAAGAACTTAAAAATCTTGTTCTTTCCGCTTCTGGCGTTGATTATTCAAGAGGTGATGTAATTTCTGTTTCCGGACTGCAATTTGAAGGAGCTACAATTGATAAAAAAGCTCAAGATGCATTTGCAGAGCAGTATCAGAAAGAACAGATGTTCTACTTTATTACATCTTCCGTTATTCCGCTTATTATTGTTCTGATTTTGGGATGTTTTGCACTGTACATATTGAAAAACTTTATTTCCAAAATGCCATCTTCCCGCAAGTTAGAACGAAGACCTGAGGAAATTGTGGAGACTGCGACGGAAGAGGTCGAACCTGAAGAAGAGCTACCTAAGATAGAATTGAGTAAAAAAGAGGTAAAAACACAAAAAGAGCAAAATATTAACGAATTAAATGAAGCAGTAATGGCTTCGCCAGAGGAGGCAGCAAAATTATTAACATCATTTATTAAGGATTAAAGGAGAGTAAAGAAGGTTGAGTAGTTGAGGAGAAGTTAAAAGACATATATTATGTGTGAAAGCGAATATAAATTCTTATAAACTTCTAAACCCCTAAACTTCTAAACCAAAGACAATCGGTGCGGCGGTGACCGCGCCCAACGGAAAAAATACTATGGGCATAGAAGAAATAAAAAAAGCAAAAGAAGAAGCAAAAAAGACTATAACACGTCCAAGTCAAAAGGTCGCGGCATTGTTGATTGCATTGGGACCAACAACAGCATCAGAGATTCTTAAAAATATTAAGGATGAAGATTTGCTTGAACAAATTACGCTTGATATTGCCAATCTCGGTAAAATATCAGACGAGGATTTAAATGAAGTTCTGATGGAATTTAAAACAGTATTTCAAGCAAGAAATTATGTTGCTCAAGGCGGTGTAGGATATGCGAAGCAGTTGCTTTCACAAACATACGGTGAGCAAGAAGCTGCTAAAATGCTTGAAAAAGTTAACGCAATGGTTAACACAAACCCGTTTTATTTCCTTAATGAGGCGGACCCTTCCCAGCTTGCAAACACTTTTGCCTCTGAAAACCCGCAGCTTCTGGCGTTGATTTTAGCATACTTAAGGCCGGAATTATCAGCCCAGGTGCTTGCGTTTCTTCCGCCAGATGTTCAGGCTGTTGTATCAATGAGAATTGCGGATATGACTCCTACCAATCCGGAGATATTATCAACTATTGAAGATATTGTTGAGCGCAAATTTTCAGCCCTTCTGGTTCAGGATTTCTCAAATGCAGGCGGTGTAGAATCTTTAGCTAACATCCTTAACTGCTGCGACAGAGGTACGGAAAAGAATATTATGGAATGGCTGGATATCGAAAACCAGAAGATGGCGCAGGAAGTCCGCGATTTGATGTTCGTATTCGAAGATATTATTATCCTCGACGACAGAGCAATTCAGAGACTGCTTCGGGAAATCGATACCAAGCAGCTTGCGCTTGCGCTTAAGGGTACAAAGGATGAGATTAAAGATAAAATCTTTAAGAATATGTCAGAGCGTGCTAAACAAATGCTTACTGATGATATGGAATATCTTGGTCCGGTACGTGCCAAAGAAGTTCAGGAAGCTCAAACCGGAATTGTTAATGCTATCAGAAATCTTGAAGCAACCGGAGAAATTACTATTACCCGTGCAAGTGTTGAGGATGAATTAATTGAGTAGTAACAGAATAAAAGGTCAGGAAATTCAGATGGGCGACAGCTTTGTGCTGCCGGTTGAGCAGACACGGGTTACGCGCCAGCAGGCTAAAGTCCAGCAAATTATTGAAGAAACTGATGCTAAGGCACAGCAAATTCTTGCCAATGCCGAAAATAAGTCTCAAGTCGTAATTCAGACTGCTAATAATGAAGCTGAAAGAATTATTGAAGAGGCCAGAAAAAAAGCTCAAAAAGAGTACGATACAATAAAAAATCAGGCTTATGAAGAAGGGTTTAAAAAAGGGGAACAGGACGGACTTTATAAGTTTCAAAATGATGCTAAAGAAGGCTTGAAGTCGCTGGAGACACTTGCAAGCTCATCATATGAGATGAAAAAAAATATAATCGATTCTGCTTCTCGCGATATTGTTGAATTAGTAAGTGTTATAGCTGATAAAGTCTGCCATCAGAAATTCAGTAATCAAACTCTTTATAAAATTACGCTGGATGCAATAAAATTGCTTAATGATAAAGAAACAATAACAATTATTGTTAATCCTAAGCTTGTTGATAATATAAACAAACTTGTACCGAATTTTAAGAGTGCATTTCCGAAGCTGGAAACGCTTAAAATTCTGGAAGATAACTCTCTTTCACCGGACGGAGTCATAGTAGAGACACCGTCAACCAGGCTGGACTCAAGAATTTCAGCACAGATTGCCGAAATTACGGAAAAAATGATTACGGGTACAGAAAATGAGCTGGAACAAAAATAAGTACTTAGAGATTATTAAAAATACTCCGTCGATAAAAGAAATCGGAAAAATTACGGAAATTATAGGGCTTACAATAGAATCAGACGGGCCTAAGTCTTCTATCGGAGATTTGTGCTATATATATAATGATTATAATGATATACCGACAATGGCAGAAGTTGTGGGATTTAAGCGCGATAAAATTCTTCTCATGCCTTTGGCCAATCCCGACGGAATTCAGCCGGGTGCGCTTGTTGTTAATACAGGCTGTGCTATGAAAATAGGAGTCGGAAATCAACTTATCGGAAGAGTTCTTGACGGTTTAGGACGCCCGATTGATACATTGGGTGATATAAAATTCTCCGAATACCGCTCTACAAGGGCAGATGTAATTAATCCCTTGAAAAGAAAACGAATAGATGAACCGCTTGCTCTCGGAATAAAGTCGGTAGACGGATTTATGACGCTCGGGAAAGGGCAGAGAATGGGAATTTTTGCCGGCTCAGGCGTCGGAAAAAGTACAACAATCGGTATGATGGCTAAAAATACTTCTGCAGATTTAAACGTTATTGCGCTAATTGGCGAGCGCGGACGTGAGGTTAAGGAATTTATTGAAGATATTCTCGGACCTGAGGGAATGAAACGCTCTATCGTTGTTGCTGCAACCTCTGACCAGCCGTCTCTGGTTAAAATTAAGGCAGCATTTGTTGCTACTTCTATTGCGGAATATTTTAGAGATAAGGGGCTGGATGTTTTATTTATGCTTGACAGTATAACCCGTATTGCAATGGCACAGAGAGAAGTCGGTCTTGCAATCGGAGAACCGCCTGCTACAAGAGGCTATACGCCTTCTGTATTTGCTCTGATGCCTAAACTTATGGAAAGAGCCGGAACAAACGAATTCGGTACAATAACAGGACTTTATACCGTACTTGTTGAGGGTGACGATTTTAACGAACCGATTTCCGATACCGCAAGAAGTATTTTAGACGGACACATTGTTTTATCAAGAGATTTAGCGCATAAAAATCATTATCCGGCAGTTGATGTTCTTCAATCCCTAAGCCGTGTTATGGGAGATGTTACAACAAAAGAACACCGTGCAGCTGCTGGAAATATTAGAAATTTACTGGCTGTGTATAAAAAAAATGAAGATTTGATTAATATCGGTGCATATGTGAATGGCTCAGATCCAGTTTGTGATAAAGCTATTACACTTATGGGAAATATTAATGAATTTTTAATTCAATCAACAAATGACAAAATTGAGTACCAAAATACGATTGATAAATTAATTGAACTTAATAGACTTGCAGGCGGTGGATAAACTTTTATTTAAAACCAGCAAAAAAAATTTTTACGGGTTTTTAAATAGTATGATTAAGATAAGTATTGACAAAAGTAAAACATTTTTACCATTGAGCATTGCAAAAGGAACAACTGAGCAAAGACTCCAAAAAGCAAGACTTTTAAATTTAAAATTCTATGATAATCTTCAATATGAAATTGTTAAACGAGAAATTAAACCTGCTGCTTTTAAACGTACTTTAAAGAGTACTGCAGGAGCCAAAATTGGAATAGATATTTTTAATGCCGGTTGTGAAAACGTTTCAAATTTAACGTTCAGAATAAATAAAGATAGAAAAATTAAGGGTTTTTCATTTTTTCTTCCTCTGGAGTATTGGACAGGAAATATTCGTCAAAGTTTACAAACAGTATTCTTAAGAGAAACTCAGAAATTTTTTAATGAAATTTGCAATCCAAAATTTGCGGCCAGAAAACTTACTATTTATAATAAATTTCGAAATTTAAGCGAGGTTGATGCATTTTATGCTCAAAATATTAATGGAAAAAATGAATTGAAAAATGATATATTGAAAGATTTTTTATCTAAAAGGTCAGATAGAGAAAAAATTGATATATTGCAATATCTTAGATACACATTGCAATGTGAACAAAATATTAAAAAAGCTGAATATCAGGTGGACAGACATATTGAAAAAGCTGAAAACTTGAAGTTTATAAATAAAAATTATGATTTAACAGACTATAAGTATGATAAAAAATTTGAACTTCTTGAAAAAGAATTAAAGGATATTATAAAATCAGTACGGCAAAAATAATTGTGATATAATGTAAGTTATTCTTAAACATTTTTGTTTGAGTAAGGATAGCAGAGTTTAACTTTTTCTTAGCAAAGAGGGTTGGGAGGAGAGAAGTGGATTTAATACAATCAATATTAATGGGGATAGTACAAGGTTTGAGTGAATTTTTGCCGATTTCAAGTTCTGCTCACCTTGTTTTTACTTCAAATTTCTATAAAGTTTTTAAGGGAATTGAGATTATTCAAGAATCTAATCAGGAAATCTTTCTTGATATAATGCTCCATTTGGGGACTTTGATTGCTGTTTTGATTTATTTTAGAAAAGAAATTTTAGAAATTATAAAGGCTCTTTATTGGGGGATAAAAAATAAGAATTATTCATCAAGAGATTTTAAACTAGGTGTTTATATAATTATAGGTACAATTATAACTGTTTTAATAGCATATCCCTTGAATGAAGTTGCAGGAGGGCTTGTTTTTCAGCCATCTATAGTTGGGTTTCTTCTTATAGGAACAGGTATTCTTTTATTGTTTAGTGAATTTTGGGCTAAAAAAAAGGCAACAAAAAAAGATATTTCACTAAAGAATTCAATTTTTATTGCTATAGCACAAGGCCTTGCTGCACTGCCAGGTTTTTCACGTTCTGGGTTAACAATTGCAACCGGTCTTTTATGTGGTATGGAAAGAACAAAAGCAGCAAGGTATTCTTTTCTGTTAAGTATTCCAATAATTTTAGGAGCTTCAATGGTTTATCCTCTTGTAAAAATCGATTATCACGAGATTGTGACATATAATTGGACTGCAATTATTGCAGGAACTATTGTTTCCGGTCTTGTTGGATATGTTTGTATTAAATATTTCTTGAAATTTGTTTCCAGATTTTCATTGGGAATATTTGGCTATTATTGTTTAATTGTTGGTATTGGAACTGCAATATTTTTTATGGGGAGATAGAATATGAAAGAATATATTGAACATACTTTATTAAGACAGGATGCAAAATCAGATGATGTAAAAAAAATCCTTGATGAAGCAATTGAATACGGTTTTTTGGGAGTTTGTGTTAATCCGTGTAATGTAAAATTTGCCAAACAATATTTAAAAGAAAATAAGGGGGCAAGTATCAATGTTGTAACTGTAGTAGGTTTTCCTCTAGGTCAGAATACAACTGAAATAAAAATTCTTGAAACAATTGATGCTATAAAAAACGGAGCTGATGAAATAGACATGGTTTTGAATGTTGGACGTCTTAAAGAGCGTGACGATGCTTATATTATTAATGAAATATCCGGAATAAAAATGGCCTGTCAGGGAAAAATTCTTAAGGTTATTATAGAGACGGATTTATTAACAAAAGATGAAATAAAAAAAGCTTGTGAGTTATGTGTTAAAGGTGGTGCGAATTTTGTAAAAACTTCGACAGGTTTTGTTAAAAACGGAGTTGGTGCAAAAGTTGAAGATGTACAACTTATGTATAAAACTGTAAAAGATGCTGGTTTAAAAGTAAAAGCATCCGGCGGAATTCGTGATAGAGAGACTGCTCAAAAGATGATAGAAGCTGGAGCTTCAAGGCTTGGAACAAGTTCCGGAGTAGCAATAGTAAATCAATAAAAAAGAATAAAGCAGCTCATAAGCCGTGTTCTGTTCAGGATTTCTCCCTGATAATCATCTATCTGGTATTAGGATTGCTCCTAATCTCTAGCGATTTTTTAAGGCTCGGCGGACACCTCAAACGCCTTGTTCAATCTTGCATCCGACCGGGGGTTGCCTAGCCGGTACCTTTCAATACCGCTGGTGAAGCTCTTAACTCACCGTTGCACCATCGCTCCTGTCTTAAAAGACGGTTAGCAGTACGGGTAAATTTTACCCCATTCCTGTGGTCCTATCCGCCAGCTCACGCTGCCCGGAGTTTCTCCGGCGGTCTGTCCTTGGATGCACGGACTTTCCTCACCCCGGAGGGCGCGATTATCCGGCTGCTTTATTCCTCCTAATTATAACATGAAAATACGTGCGTAACTCCGGGGGCAATTTCCACTTGTAGTTATACCCTTGTCAGCCGACCAAATATCTACGTGCGTAGCACAAAAAAAAGAGCCTTTGTATGGCTCTTGGAATTAAGAATAGCTGGAAGTATGAAAAAGATTT
>CALUVK010000008.1 GCA_944324205.1 Candidatus Gastranaerophilales bacterium
TAAACTCTCCAGGAGGCTGGTATGCTAAAAATTAACACCAACCTCTCATCGCTTATCGTCCAATCAAATCTTCAAACTTCCACCCTTGGTCTAAATCAAGCCATTGAGCGCATGACAACGGGCTTTAAAATCAACGGAGCCAAAGACAACGCTGCTAATTTTTCAATTTCCACTAAACTATCAAGTAAGTTATCCTCTTACAATATAGCTCAAGAGAATGTCTTAATGGGCTTAGATATGCTTACTACAGCAGAAGATAATTTATCCGTCATATCCAATCATCTTACGCGTATCCGTGCACTAACCGAACAAGCAGCTAACGGTACATATGGAGAGAGTTCACTTAATGCAATCCAATCGGAAATCACTGCACGCCTTGCAGAATGTAACCGCATTGTTTACAATACAGAGTACAACGGGATAAAATTCTTTGCGGAAGATGTTTCTGCCTCATCAACCGGCGGTAAGTTTGTTGAATTAATAACTCCCTTAACTAAAGAAGAAGCTATAAAACAGGGGTATACAATCATTGAGACTGCTGATGAACTACAGGCAATGAATGATAATTTAAATGGCAAATATATCCTTATGTCAGACATTGATCTTGCCGGATATGACTGGGAAACTATAGGGAATACTTCTGCGGCCTTTAATGGTGAATTTAACGGAAATGGTTTTGCGATACGCAATCTTACTATAAATAATCCTACAGGATATAATCAAGGTTTGTTTGGTCTGACAGGTGGCCGTAGTGTAATCAAAAATGTTGGTCTGGAAGATGTAGATGTATCAGGGTTTCGCGAAGTTGGAGGTTTAGTAGGAACGGCAAGTGGCACAATAATTGAGAATTGCTATGTTACAGGAACTATTGCCGCAAACAATATGAATGTTGGCGGATTTGCAGGAGCTCTATCAAATGGAGGGAGCATAACTAACAGTTTTGCTATGGTTGATATAACTAAAGCATCACTGGGACAAGCCGGAGGTTTTGTAGGAACTGCTGCAAATGGTAATATAAGCAATTGTTTTTCGGCAGGAAGTGTTGTAACTAATACATATTCAACAGGCGGCTTTGTAGGGAAGTCTGAGAAATCTAATTTCACTGATTGTTATACAACAAGCAAGGTTGTTGCAAAATATCATTCATATGGAGCTTTTGCAGGCGTTGTTTATGCTTCTTCAACAATTGCAAACTGTAAGTATTATAGTTCAGTGAATTCGGGTATGCCTATTATTGGTGATAATCAGGACCATATAGATTTGAGTGTGTTTATGGATGGAGGAAATGCTCCAACAGAGGATGCTCTCTGGAAACAATTATACTCTCCTGCGTTTAGTTCAATGTATTACAATCCGATTACTTTTCAGGTTGGTATTAATTCTGATATCAGTTCACAAATTACTCTGGATGTGAACTTCGGCTATGGCTTGTCTGTAAATGTATCTTCTTCTAATGCGGCAAGAAGTTCATTAGATAGAATTGATAAAATGCTTGCAAAAGTCAGAGCGAAGCAGTCAGAGTATGGTGCAGCATACAATCGTCTCGAATCAGCTCTGGAAACTATCGGAGTTTCCATTGATAATTTGACTTCAACCCGCTCGACTATCCGTGATGCGGATATAGCGGAAGAGAGCTCTGAATATATAAAAATGCAGATTTTGCAGCAGGCTTCGGCTACCTTGCTTGCGACAGCTAATCAGACACCAGCGATTGCGCTGCAGTTGTTGTAGGGAGTGACTAGAGACTGAGTGAATAAGTGAATCAGTAAATAGGTGAATACAACCGGCCTGTAAGTATACTTCCAAGTACACTGTCATTCAGAAGGAGCGGTAGCGACTGAAGAATCTCTTTAACTTTTTAGAGATCCTTCGGGCGGGTTGGGCATAAACGGACCCAAATTCTATTTACCCCTCCGCCCTCTGGATGACGGCAGGATTGGAGGTTATGGATGACAGTTTGTTTTGAAGTGGTACTTCCTAACCAACCTGTCATACTGAACAAGCCGGCAGGGATGAGGGCTTAAAATTCTGCGATTATAATAATTCTTTCAAATAATTCGGAAGTGCAAAACGAGCGTTATGATAATCATGGTTATAGATTTTGCAAGTTTTTGTAATTGCTTCGCCACGTCTTTCGTCCCAGTATGACAATGGTTTAATATTCTCTGAACAAAATGCCCAGGCCCAATAACCACCTGGATATGTAGGAATATTTGATGTGAATGTTGAACAAATAGGAAAAACTTTTTTTAGAAGATTATACATTTTTTTGATTTCTTCTTTATTTACAAATGGAGACTCTGATTGCGCGCACATAATTCCGCCTTCTTTAAGAGCTTCTTTTACATTTGTATAAAATTCTTCAGTAAATAATCCTTCACCCGGCCCCATAGGATCAGTAGAATCAATTAATATAATATCAAACATCTTTTTCTTATCTTTTATGTATTCAATTGCATCTTGAACCAGTATTTCACACTTAGGATTATCTAATTCACAAGCAATTGTTGGAAGGTATTTTTTACAAGCTTCTATTACCATACCATCAATTTCACAAAGAACAACTTTTTCAACAGTATCGTGCTTAAGCACTTCTCTTACTGTTCCACCATCTCCGCCGCCGATTACAAGAACAGAGCGTGGTGCTTTATGATGCATCATTGGAATATGGGCTATCATTTCATGATAATGAAACTCATCCCCTTCTGTTGTCATCATTAAATCATCTAATGTTAAAATTTTACCTAGAGTTGAATCTGTATCAATAATTTCAACTTTTTGAAAAGGTGATTGTTTTGAAAATAAAACATCTTTTTGCTTTATTGCAATTCCAAAGCCTGCCGGCGTAATTTCTTTATAAAATTCTGTCATAATTTAATATTCCCCGCTAATATGTGTATATGCAGGTGGAAAACTTCCTGCCCTGCTTCTTTTCCTGTGTTAATAACTGTTCTGTATGAATTAAGTCCGCATTTTTTTACAGCATCTTTTACTGTCATCATAAGTTTACCAAGCAAAATTTCATCATCCAGTTCGTTTAAAGATGCAACATGTTTTTTCGGAACAACAAGCAAGTGAGTATCTGCTTTGGGGTTAATATCCTTGAAAACAACTGCATAATCGTTTTCTAATACAAACTCAGTATTAAAATCCCCGTTTATAATCTTGCAAAAAATACAATCCATCTCACTTCCTCCATAAGTTATATCAATAATAATCTAAATAATATTTTATTGCAATGATTAGAATGCTTATAGGATTTTAAAATGCTATTCTTCGGGAACTTCAATCTCAATATCGTCGACATCATCCTGATCTTCTTTTTTTATAATGTCGATAACATTTTTAGCCATTTCTTTAGCAATAACACCTCTTGTTGCGTCAGGGCAGTTTTGCAATAAACTGATAGCTGTTCTTAAAGTCCCGTCTAAATCGTACCAGCGGCCATGTTTTGAATCATCTAACACATCTTCTGCTGCAGATACAATATCCTCTACCGATTCATATTCTGTGTTTGAAAGATGGTGCTCTGTTATTATTTTAATAAGATTTAGAGCAACTTTAATTTGTGTTTCATCATCAGATTCTTCCAGGGTTTTCATTGCTGAAGATAAAACCGGATCTTTGTCATACCAACGTCTGCGATTAGTAGTAAACTCTTCCTTCATAAAAACCTCCTGATAATCTAATCTGTGAGTTTATTATACTATATTTTTTCTTTTTTGTAAAATTTTATTGCATTGATTTCTGGGCAATATTATACAAAACGCGTTTTCTAATTGATATTGGAAGTGTTTTGAGTTCTATATTTTTATCTATTAAACTCATTGAATTTCTTCTTACAATGTCTTCTTTGTCAGTATTTCTTGGCATATTTGCTGAACAATTGTATAGTCCTGATATTATTAAGTCTAAGTCATCTTCATTTGCACAAGGTCTTTTTAGCATAACATTATCCACATAGCTTGTATCTTTTACAGTAGTGCTATGTCCGTTCAATGTAAATTCGGTATTTATATAGCCTAATTCTGTAAAATGATTAGTAACCAAAATTTCATTATCTATTTTATCAGTTATTGAATAAGATAGCAATTCATTTTTTATACTAATACTTTTTACAACAATTCTTTGATTTTCATCTTTATACTCAACTACGCGGTTTAATACATCATAATTGTACATTTGTTCTGTTACTAACTTTGAGTTTAAATAAATTTTTCTGTTAATGATTCTATCCAGACTGTCATAAGTATATTCTGCCATAATGTCTTTGTTCAAACTCTTTTTATTTATACGCCAGAGCCGGTTGCCGCTATATTCATAATGAAATTCATATACACATTGTCCTGTCTTTCTGTATATGTATTTTGATACAAGCTTATTTTCTTCAAAAATTTCTTTACATGAAAGTTTATTATTTCGGAAGTAATTAATTGCTGTTATATCATTTCCATCAAAGAAGATTTGTTTATAGAGTTCGTTGTCAACAGAATAAAAGTTTGCAGTAACAATTCTTCCTCTGCTATCTCTGTTTATTTCTGCATCAGATGATAATTCTATTTCAGTTTCTTTATCATTAAGAACATCCAATATTTTTCTGTATGAAATTAGTTCTTGAGGGATAGATTCTGCTGAAATAAAATTGGCCATGCAATTCTCCTTACTTGTACTAATTATCTCCTCATATATACAAAGGATATAATAAAAGTCTAATTTCAAGAATTTGCAAAATCTTTACAAAACTAAATATTTAATTTGTATCCGCCGCCGTAAATTGTTTCAATATATTTCTTGCCGTCAGAAATTTTATCTATTTTACTTCTCAAATGCCTGATATGAACTCTTATTGTTTCAACATTATCATCCGGCTCATACCCCCAGATTTCTTTCAAAAGCCTTGCTCCGGAGACCATATTGCCGTGGTTTTGAAATAAAAGGTTGAATATATCAAACTCAATCGGAGTAAGCTTTTGGATTTTGTCATTAATCTGAACACTGTATGTTTCGGGTAAAAGCGTAATTTCTTTATAAGTTAATAATTCTCTAACAGCGGAAGATTTTGGAATTTGTTTTGTCCTTTTTAGTAGAGCACGCACTCTTACTATAAGTTCATCGATTTCGAACGGCTTTGTAAGATAATCATCAACTCCGATATTAAATCCGTTAACTTTATCATTTAATTGAGAAAGGGCTGTAAGCATAATTATCGGTGTTTCTGCTGTTTCAGGGCACTGGCGTATTCTCTGCGCAACCGTGAAACCGTCAACTTCCGGCATCATGACGTCCAGAATAATAAGCGAAGGCTCTTCCTGTTTTGCAAGAGCAAACCCTTCTATTCCGTTGAATGCTTGTATTACTTCATGCCCCTGAAGTTCAAGGTTTATTTTAATTAGTTCATTAATAGCCTTATCATCGTCAATTACAAGAATTTTAGCCATTTATTAATACTTCCTCCACTGTTTCGGTCTTTTCATCAATTTCTTCCAATAATTTATCCGGAATAGTTTTAGCAGAATTTATTCCCAATTCTTTCAATGCTTCTACTTGCGAGAATAAACTCGGTTTATTTTTATTACCGCGCTTAAATCTGTTTATTGTTGTATTAAGTTTTTTCCCGACATCATCAAATCTTTTTTGAACGTCAACCAAGTCTTCGCAGAACTGAACAAAGGTTTCGTACAGATTTACTCCTGCATTTACTATTTCTCCAACGCTTTTGCATTGTTTTTCCTGTGCAAATAATTGGTCAACAAGCCTCATTGTTGCAAGAAGAGAGGCCGTTCCTACAATTATTATTTTTGATTTATATGCACTGTTTATCAAATCCGCATCTTCATATAAAAGGCTTAAAGAAGTCTCTATCGGAATATACATCATTATAAAATCAGGCTGCCAGAGGTTTTCAGCATTCTGATAATTTTTATTCGCTAAATCACTAATTCTTTTCTTAACTTCCATCTTAAAATCTTTTAGTTTGGAAGGGTCGTCAATATATTCAAGATAACTTGTAAGAGTTACTTTGGAATCAATAATTATATGACGGTTTCCCGGAAGATTTATTACAATATCAGGTCTTATAATATGGTCTTCGTTATCTTTAAGGTTAGATGAAGTTGTTACAAGCTGCTTATCATAATGAATGCCTTCCCTCATGCCGCAATATTCCAGAACGGTATCCAAAATATTTTCACCGTAAGCGCCTTTTACATTCTGATTTTTAGTTAATGCTTCGGTCAAATTTTTAGCTTCCTGCGCAATAAGTTTGTTATTCTTTTCCAGATTTAAAATCTGTTCCACAATCTTTGTGGTATTTTCTACACCTGCAAGATTGAATTTTTCAACTTTGTTTTTAAATTCACCTAACTCATTTTTTAGAGGTAAAATCTTTTCTTCCAGCGCTTCTCTGTTTTGTTTTCTTAAATCTTCCTGCTCGTTTTTAATAGTTTCATTTGCAAGTTTTACAAAATCGTTTTTAATAATTTCCTGCAAATTTCCTGTTGTTTCCATTTGGGTTTTCAACTTAATAAGCTCTTCATTTACCGAAGCTTGCTTTTTTGTAAAAAATAAATATAAAACAATACCGCAAATTAACGCTCCTAATATAAAAGAAATAACTCCCGTTAAAATCAGCATATATACCTCCTGAAAAAATTAAGCTTCTTTTATTATAAAAGAAGCTTAATAAAAAATCTATTGTCTGTCCTGTAGTTTAGCAAGCAGCCTCAATATTTCAAGATAGAGCCAAACGAGCGTCACCATAAGCCCGAATGCACCATACCATTCCATATCTTTTGGAAGCATCATCTGTGAACCGCGTTCAATAAAGTCAAAATCAATGATTAGATTTAAAGCAGCTATTACACAAATTACTGCACTTATTGCAATTCCAGCAGGAGTTGCCGCATTAATCATCGGAACTTGCATATGGAAAAAGCTGCCGATAAAATTTATTAAATACACAGTTGCAATTGACCCTGTAGCAACAAAAACAACACTTCTAAATTTGTCAGTACATCTTATCATATTTGTTCTATAAAGAATTAACATTGCAAATAAAGCAGCAAAAGTTCCCGCAACCGCTTGAGAGACAATTCCGGGATAAGAAGCTTCAAAAGTTGCAGATATTCCGCCTAAAAACAAACCTTCACATACAGCATATACTGGTATCAAAAATTTAGTTCGTGTAAAACAGATTATAAGCGCCAGAATAAAACCAACAATTGCTCCACCACCTGTAAGCATTAAAGCCAGGTCTGTATATCCCATAGTCATACGTGACCAGACAAAAGCAGCAGCTGCTACCAGCAATATCGCTAGGAAAGCCGTAACCTGTATAGTGCCGTTTACTGTCATCGGCTCGCCTTCTAGAACTCTCTCCTGCTCTGCAAATTTTTCGTTTAATATAGGGTTTGCCATAAAACCTCCTTCTTTCCTTTGATAATATTATATCATATATTTTTACTTATAATTCATCAGGGAGATCAAAATTTTCATCATTAACTTCTCTGAGGAAATTTGTCCAACTGTTATAATATTCTGCCAGTGCTTGTGAGTATCCTATTATTATAGACTTGTAAGATTGTTTCATAACTATTAATGCCGTAATATCAGATTTTCCTGCCTCATAACTTTCTTTTGAAGTTTCAATTAATTCTTCCGAACTTTTAACTATTTTTGTTTCATAATGATTAAGATTATCAGCTGCTGTTAAAAATTTTTCATAAGCAGCTCTTACATCTTTTATTGCTTTATTTCTAACCGATTCATATTTTAACTCGGCTTGTTTTAATTTTAATGTTGCATTTTGAATTTCCGGTGAATAGTTGTAAAAAAGCGGAATATTGATAATACTTGCTCCAGCATATGCACCGTTGTTAAAATTTCCGTTATCTGCATATTTTGCATTCATATATGCATAACCACCTGCTAATTGTAAATCAGGTATTCTCTGTCGTGTAATCACAGTTAGATTTTTTTCTGCTATATCAATTTCTTGTTTGCTTATTTGGATATCAAATCTGTTATTAACAGCTTTTTGTACTATTGTATCAAATTCAGGAAACTTATAATTTGGTGGAGGTGTTAACATTTCTTCGAAATTATTTTCCTCAGAAAAAATTTTATCCATACTATCGTATATTATGTTATTAGGATTATTTATAACTTTGTTGAAACTTGAAAGAGCTGCTGAAACATTAACTCTAGCAGTGTTTACCTGAGTAATTAATTGATTTAGAGCAATTTCAGCTTGTATTGCATCTATATCCGGAGCTTTGTGAGCTTTCACACGAGTTTGTGCAATTTGTAAGAGCTCTTCTTGCAAGTCTTTTTGTTGTTCTAATGTATATAAAATTGATTTTGCTGCAACCAGATTGATATAAGCTTCTCTGACGTCCATTTTTAAATCAAATGTGGTATAGCCAAGATTTTTTTCTGCAAGTTTTAAATTAGACTCTGCTAGATTTTTTCTTGCCTTTCTTTTTGCAATTTCTATATTTTGACTGAACCCAAGTTGTTTAGGTTCGCTATTACCGGCGGCTCCCATAAAATAAAAAGCATCAAATTCCGGATTTTGTAATCTGTTTGCGGTTTTTATATTATTTTTAGCAATATTGACATCAATTTCTGCGGCTTGTAAATCTATATTATTTTTTAACGCAGCTTTAATAGCTTCATCTAAATAGACTTTTTGTATATTATCGGAGGCAATACTAAAAGGGGTGATAAAAATAAATAATATAAAAATAATAAGCAACTTCTTCATAATAAAAAATTATATCATAAGTGGCTTTGTTTCAAAATTAGATACGGCTAATAACCAGTGATAGTATGGAAAGTAATATTGAACCTATGAGTGCGCTTAAGAAACCTTCTACCTCAAATCCTGGTGCAGCCCATCCTGCAAGCATTAACATGAGAGCATTAATTACAAGGCTAAATAGTCCGAGGGTTAAGATGGTTACAGGAAGTGCTATTAATTGTAATAAAGGTTTGACGAAAGTATTTATAAGCGCTAATATTACACACACAATCATTGCACTTAAAAAATTTTCTACTCCTATTCCCGGAACAATCCAAGATATGAAAATTATTGAAAGAGCATATAGAATCCATTTAATGAAAATTTTTATCATATTCAATCTCCTCCTCTATAAGATTGTCTTATATGTTTTCATTTTTTTCATTAACGAAAAGAATACCCCTATATAGGGGTGTTCTTTTTTTGTTTATTTTTTATTTTCATTAATTACATTAAATGGTGTAAAATAGCCTTCACCCATTTCTTTATTTTTAGGAATCTCCATATTTTGCATTGCTTTTCGGTATTCAGCATATTCTTTTGCATATTTGTCAATTTCTTTGACTTCTGGATCACCCATTAGTGCTCTTGGTGGATAAAATTTGTACATATCTTTTTCATTACGAACAAATTCTTCCATTGGATTCACTGCCTTTTTTACTTGCTTTGGGGTAACTTTCTTTGCTTGAAAATTCATTAATGATACTTTTGAAACTTGCATAGTTGTCTTTTCCTTTCTTTTATACTTTGATTAAAACTCGAAAAAATATTTTTTGCTATAAACATAAAAAAGACTTATCAAAACTTTACATTTGAATAACATAAAATTGATAAATCTTTTTCAACTTCTTTTTATTAAATTCTATTCTTCAATAGATAAATTTTCGTTTTCGTTAGCAACTTCAAGCAATCTGTATGCAAGATATGCACCTAATGCTACTGCTTTCAAATCGATACCCTCGTCATGTTTAGCGACTTCTAATATTGCGGAATTAATTTCAGGGTTTTCTTCTTTGAGATATTGTACCATATTTTTTCTCCAGGCTTGAACATCTTGAAAAGCCTCGGAAAAAATCTCTGCAGACATATCTTCTGTTATAATCGGAAGCATTTTTTCTCTCCTATTTTTAATTATTATATAGGATATTCCGATTAGAAACAATACACTAAATATATTAAGAATTCTTTTTTGGTTTATGCTTAGCTTTTTGATTTTTGTGTTTATCTGTTTCAAGGCTGACTTCGCCGCTTGCGAGGTTTTTGCCTATAACTTTTTCTAAAGTTGCTCTTGCGGAATTGTAATCAAACATTGTCTGGTAATAAGTCAGCATTGCGTTTTGATACTGGACTTGCGCATCCTGAAGCTCAATTGGATTGCCGACTCCGACCTTATATCTGCCATAAGAGAGTTCATAATTTTCTTTTGCCTGTTTTAAACCTAATGTTGCAACAGGAATTTTATTTTTTTGTTCGGTTAAGGAATAATAAGACTCCTGAACTTCATAGTATATATTATTTTTCGTATTAATAGCATTTGCCTGTTCTTTTGATTGTAATGCCTTTGCTTCTTTTATTTCGTTTTTAATAAGCATACCGTTAATTGTCGGGAAATTTAAATATCCGCCGAAGTTGTAACCGTAATTAGATGCCGGAGATTTACCTCCGACCTGAAACTGTCCTTCCAGAGTTATCTGCGGAAAATATGATTTTTTAACGAGTTTAACATTTTGTTTTGCTTCTTCTACCTTAACCTCTGCCAACTGAAATTCTGGCCTGCAGTCTTGAGCAGTTTTAATAGCTCCGTCAAGCGTAATATCACAAGCTTCATATCTTAACCCATCACTCAGCTTATATTTATTTGTATAAGGAAGCCCGATTGTGTTATTTAATTTAGCCATCGCAATATCTACGGCATTTTCTGCCTGAATAAGAGCGAGTTTTGCATTGCTTAAGTTAACTTCCGCGATTGTTACATCGACTTTCGGCCGGGTACCGGCCTTGTAGAAAGCTTTTGCCTGATCGTAAAATGCAGTATATTTAACTACAGTATCCTCTGCAACCCGTTTGGCTTCTATTGCGTATTGCAGGTTATAGTAAGCCTTTTTCACTTCACAAATAACATCATTTACCGTACTTGTGAGCATAATTTTGTAGCCCTGATTATCCAATTTTCTTATTGTAACCTGGTTTTGCGTAACTCCGAAATCATAAAGCATCTGTGATGCTCCGATTTGGCCGAGAACAAAGTAGTTAAATACAAGATTTCTTCTAAAAACATCTGATAATTGCAGCTGTCTTATTCTTGTATATCCTGTCTGCCAGTTAAACTGCGGAAAATACGATGACCATGCCTGCCTTATCCTGGCGTCTGAGGCAAACACATCCTGCATAGCTGCCATTATTCTCGGGTTATTACCTAAAGCAAACTTTAGGCAGTCCTCAAGGTTAATATCAAGAGTGTTTTCTACTCCGCCCTTAATTACCGTGACTTCTTCCTGATTAATTTTAGGCTCAACATCTTTGCTGTCAGGATACTCTTCTTTTTTAATTTCATTGCCCAAATCCGTATCCTTATGCCGGAAAGATGCGTAACTTGCGGGCTGCAAGAGAGAGAGTAATATAAAAAATATGATAACTTTCTTAATTTTTGCCATGTTTTTTATCCCTCAATTTCTTAACCAACTCGCCCGTCTTTTGTTTCATAAGATTAGTTAAAACAAAGAACGCCGGAACAAGAATACTTCCTAAAAATGCAACCGCAAGCATCCCGCCGAATACCGAAACACCTATCGAGTGCCTGCTTCCGGCACCGGCTCCTTTTGCAAAAACAAGCGGAAGCAGACCTAAAATGAATGCAATATTTGTCATCATAACGGCTCTGAAACGTAATTTCGCAGCCTGCAAAGCAGCATCTATATAATTCATGCCATCCCGCTCCATTGCATCTTTTGCAAATTCAACAATCAAAATCGCTTGTTTTGTACTCAAACCGATTAACATAACAAGTCCTACCTGCGCATAAATATCAAGCGAAAGTCCTGATACATACTGGAAGAATAACGCTCCTAAAAGTGCAACAGGAGAAATCAAAAGTACTGCAACAGGTAGAGTCCAGCTTTCATACAGTGCAACCAGAAACAGATATACGAAAGTTAATGCCATTGTAAGCACAGGCCCGATTTGTCCTGCCGATTGCTGTTCCTGAAGCGAAGTTCCCGACCAGGCAAAGTCCATATCCTTAGGAAGAATTTTATCTGAAATTTCAGTCATTGCTTTCATAGCGTCACCCGAACTAACACCGTTTGCAGGGTTGCCGTTGATTACAATAGACGGGTACATGTTAAATCTGTTCAAAAGATAAGGCCCTACAATGTTTTCAGTCGTTACAACCGCATTTAGAGGAACCATTTTCCCCTGTTTGTTTTTAACATAAACTTTGCTAATATCGCCCATAACAGCCCTGAATGGTGCATCTGCCTGCATATAAACACGATAAACACGTCCGTATTTATTAAAGTCGTTTATATAAGTTCCGCCGAATTGTGCCGCAAGAGTGTTATATATTTCAGAAACCTCAACCCCCTGCGCCATTGCTTTTTCTTCCTCGACTTTTACAATAACCTGCGGGAGAGATGACGTGAATGAAGTATACAAGCTTGAAAAAGCCGGATCCTGCCTTGCAACTCTCAAAAGCTCCTGTGCTTGTGCATACAATTCATCCGAACTTCTGTCACCTTTATCAAGAAGCTGATATTCAAAACCGCCGAACATACCCATACCGCTGATTGCTGGAGGCTGGGTTACGAATGTGTTTGCTTCCGTATATTTTGAAGTAATAGCATTTGCCTGTTTCATAATACTGTTTATGGAAAGTTTTGCAGATTTTCTCTGTGACCACGGCTCAAGCCTTACGACAACAAACGCCGTATTTTCACCTGAAAACCCGTTTACCTGCATAACAGATACTACACCGGGAATTTGTGCTAATTCGTCTGCCAGATTTTTAACAACACCCGCCGTTCTCGTAAGAGTTGCACCGTCAGGAAGCTGTACCTGAACAAATAACGCTCCCCGGTCTTCATCAGGCAAGAAGCCTGTCGGAGTGATTTTGAACATAAAGAGAATAAATAAAACGACTCCCAAAAGTACAAGCAAAGTCTTTTTAGGCGCATGGACAAAATATGCAACCGTATGCAAATATTTTTCTCTAACTCCGTTAAACCAATCCTCAAACTTCTGGATAAATTCAAAATCAGTCTTTTCATCACCCGATTTAAGAATAATAGAGCATAGCGCTGGTGAAAGTGTCAGCGCAACAATAGTCGATAAACCGATTGATGTTGCAATACATACAGCAAATTGTCTGTACATTTGCCCTGTAATACCTGTCATAAACGATACCGGCACGAATACTGCCATCAATACGAGAGAAGTTGCAACAACGGCTCCGAAAACTTCCTGCATAGTAATTTCAGTAGCTTCACGGGGGCTTTTACCTTCCTGAATATGTCTCTGGGTATTTTCAAGTACAACAATTGCGTCATCAACAACCAGACCGACAGCAAGCACAAGCCCGAAAAGGATTAGCAGGTTTATTGAAAAGCCCATAAGAGCCATAAATATAAATACACCTATTAATGAAACAGGAATTGCACAGAATGGAATAAACGCAGCCCTTGCTGTTCCTAAGAAAAGGTAAGTTACAATACTTACCAGTACAATAGCGAGTACAATTGCGCTTATAACCTCGTGAATAGACTCTCTTACGAATTCGGTAATATCATACTGCACACGGTATTCCATATCACTCGGGAATTTCCTGCTCAATTCTTTCATCTTCTTTTCAACACGGTTAACCAAATCAATCGTGTTAGCTTCAGGCAATTGCGCAATTGAAATCATTGCAGCACTTTTATCAGCAATTGTTACCGATGAATTATAGTTTTCTGCTCCTAACTCAACTCTTGCGATATCTTTAATTTTTACGTTAGAGCCGTCAAGATTTGATTTAACTACAATGTTTTCAAATTCTTCAACAGTTTTTAAACGCCCCTTTGTCCTTAGCGTAAATTTTAATAATTGCGGGTCATCCATCGGCTCAACTCCGATATTTCCGGCAGGAGACTGAATATTTTGCGCAGTGACGGCATTATTAACATCCGTTACGGAGACCCCTAAACTGGCCATCTTATCAGGTTTTAGCCAAATTCTCATCGAGTAATCGCCCGCACCGAATATTGAAACACTGCCGCATCCTTTTATACGTGCAAGCTCGTCTTTAATAAACATGGTTGCATAGTTTGCGAGGAATAATGAATTATACGTTCCGTTAGGAGAAGTAAGCGCCATCAAAAGACAGCCGGCCCCTCCTGTCGATTTTCTTACTGATAAGCCATAGCGCCGGACTTCTTCCGGCAGACGGGGAGTTACCAATTGAAGCTGGTTTTGGACGTTTACAAGCGCCATATCAGGGTCAGAACCTACTTCAAAAAACAAAGTCAGCTTATAAGAACCGTTTTTTGATTCCGAATACATATAGAGCATATCTTCAATACCGTTCAATTGAAGCTCTACAGGTGCTGCTATGGTTGAAGTTATAACGTCTGAACTTGCACCGCTGTAGGTTGCAGTTACGACAACCTGCGGCGGTGTAATTGAAGGATATTCTTCTAGAGGAAGCGTTGTAAGCGAAATCAAACCTGCAAGTATGATTGCAAGTGAGATTACGATTGCGAGTTTAGGACGTTTAATAAATAAATTACCTGCCATTATTCTTCCTTCTTAAATATCCTCTTAACCTTATTAACTGCTCTTTGAAAAAGTCCTGTCTTCTTTTGCGGAGCTTTTTCAGTTACAGCGCTTTGAACAATTCTTACAGGGTTTCCGGGAATAACCTTCTGCAAACCGCTCGTTAGAATTCTATCTCCTGCTTTAACCCCTGACTGGACAAGCCATTTCCCGTCATGTTCACCCATTGTTTTAATATAAACCATTCTTGGAAGGTCTTTTTCATCAAGAACATAAACGTAGCGCCCTTCCTGGTTTTCCATTGTTGCAATCTGCGGAACTACAGGAACAGCATCTTTTTCTTTAGAATAAAGAATTACACGCCCGAAATCCCCCTGTATCAGCTGGTCATCAGGGTTCGGGAAGGTTGCACGCATCGTAATCGTACCTGTGCTTTCATCAATTTTGTTATCGTGAAAATCCTGAATACCTTTGTATTTGTATTTTTGACCCGAACTAAAGATGTATTCTACTTCTCGATTGATATTTGCAGTTTTATCAATTCTTACCAGCTCTGCATAATTCTGCGATTCTAGCGGGAATGTTACGTACATAGGCTCATAACTGTTTATTGTAGTTAAAGGCCCGCTGTTCATTGAAACGTAGTTTCCTTCTGTTACGGAAATCATACCGACACGTCCGTTTACAGGTGATTTAACATGAGTGTAACTTAAATTCCTCTGCGCATCTCTATAAGCGCTCTCAAGACTGTCAACCTGCGCTTTATAAGCATCTCTTTGAGAGAGCATATTATCGTAATCAGAACGTGCTATATAATCCTGCTTTACAAGCTCCTGATATCTTGCAAGCTGTTTCTGGTAATATGAATACTGTGATTTTGCGTTGGCTAAATTTGCCTTGGCTCTGTCAGCCGCATATTGATATTCCTGCGGCTCAATCTCAAATAAAAGCTGACCTGCTTTTATATAATCGCCCTCTTTAAAATAACTCTTTGTAAGATATCCGCTTATACGTGCAAGAACATCAACTCTATATTTAGCAGCAACTCTTGCAGTAGCCGAAAATTGTCTTTGTACATTTTCAGTCCCGACAGTCGCAACAGTTACCGCAGGAACTTTCGATAACGCACGCTGTTTTGCGGTTTTAATTTTATCATAATTAGATATTATCATCCGCCCGAAAATCAGCGCAAATACTACTAAGACGATTATTATGATTTTTTTTCTCATTCCCTCTCCAAGTCGATTTGTTTGTATATTTTTATATAGCTAATGTATTATGTTCGATTTTGAATATAATCGTAACAAAAACCATAAAACAAATCAAGAAACCAGTTGGGCAGGGGGTAGTGACTAGTGAATAGAGGGGTGATTAAGTGACTAAGTGATTGAGATTCTTCGGGCGGATTTTAGTAAATTGCACAGATGGTATTTATTCTTTCCGCCCTCTGGATGACAGTTTGTTTGGATGTGCTGGATGAGACGGTATGTTGGGAAGTCACACAATCCAGTTTTCACGTCATTCAGAGGATCGGGAAAGGGGGAATTAAAACGTGAAAGGAATGATTTACCACGAGAGCTGAAGAATTTCTTGGACTAGTGAATAAAGGTAGTTAAGTAATTAAGTATATAGGTAATGAAGTTAATAAGTTAATAAGGTGTACGCCATTAGGGGTGTTTTAATAAATGGCTGAAGCAGGTAAACTTGCAGCTTCTACGTACGTAAATAAAGTAGAATGGGTTGGACAATTTTATCCAACCCTTTCTTATTATTCTTAATTTTAATTTTCAATTTTTTTCAATGTCGGGAATGCTATTACGTCTCTTATTGTCGGAGAGTTCGTAAGAAGCATCACGAGTCTGTCTATCCCCATTCCCATACCGCCTGTCGGTGCCAGACCGTATTCAAGTGCATTTATATAATCTTCATCAATAGACATTGCTTCTTCGTCTCCGTTAGCTTTTGCTAATGCTTGAGCTTCAAAACGATAACGCTGGTCAATCGGATCAGTTAATTCTGAAAACGCATTAGCAATCTCCCATCCGTTTACGCGGGTTTCAAATCTCTCTGTCAGACGGTCGTTATCTCTGTGAACTTTTGCAAGCGGAGAGATTTCTCTCGGGTAATCAATAATATGAACCGGCTGGATTAGGGTAGGCTCAACAGTTGCTTCAAATACTGCTTCTACAATCTGTCCCCAGTTCATTTCTTCATCAACTTCTATATGCATTGCTTTTGCTCTGTCATAAGCTTCTTTTGCCGTAAAGAATTCGCCGAAATCAACGCCTGTCATTTCTTTAATAGAGCCGAGCATTGTCTTTCTATCCCACGGCGGAGTTAAGTCAATTTCGTTTTCTCCATATTGAATTTTAGTTGTACCCAAGACTTCCTGTGCGACATAAGCCACAAGGTTTTCAGTCAAAGCCATCATTTCATTATAATCTACATAAGATTGATAGAGTTCAATCATAGTAAATTCAGGGTTATGACGTGTATCAATACCTTCATTTCTAAAGCATCTGGAAAGTTCAAAGATTTTTTCGCTTAACCCGCCTACCATAAGTCTTTTCAAATGAAGCTCCGGCGCAATTCTTAAAGTCAAATCCATATCAAGAGCGTTGTGGTGAGTAATAAACGGTCTTGCATTAGCTCCTGATGCTTGAGTATGTAGCATTGGAGTCTCAACCTCAAGGAAGCCCTGTTTTGTTAAATATTCTCTCACCTTTTGGATAATCAGACTTCTTTTTCTAAAAGTATCTCTGGTTTTTTCGTTTACAATCAAATCCACATATCTCTGTCTGTACTTAGTTTCTGTATCAGACATAGTGTGATAAGATTTTAACTGCTCCAGTTTCTCTTCGCTAATTTGTTTATTAGGAAGCGGAAGCAGTGATTTAGAAAGCATTTTAAAAGTTTTTGCTTTTATTGAAAGCTCGCCTCTCGGGGTTCTTCTGATTGTTCCGGAAAATCCCAGAATATCGCCGATATCAACAAGTTTCAGCGTTTTAACCATTTCAGGATCCATATTATCTTTGTGAGAAAAAATTTGGATTTTACCCGTTGCATCCATCAGGTCAATAAACATTCCTGAATTTCTGATAGCCATAACCCTGCCTGCTACGGAATAGAAATCTTCTGTTTCCTCGCCTGCCGGAAGATCTTTGTACTTGTCTTGCAGGAATTTTGCATCTGCATCTTTATCAAAAGCATAAGGATACGGATTAATTCCTTTATCTGCAAGCTCCGCAAGCTTTTGTATTCTTGTTTGTCTTATAGTTTCTTTAGCCGAAATAGGCTCTTTTGTTTGTTGTGTCATTTTAGCTTATCCTCTTTTAACCAATCCTCTTTAAAAATATTTTAACATAAATAATATTTGTGCAAAAATATAAGTATGAAGATTTTACCAATTATTGCAAAAACAAGCCGGAGCATAAAAGATACAACAGTGCGGGTTTCAAAAGCCGGAAAGATAGGATATGATATCGGTTTAAGGACTTCCAGAATACATAAAAATGGAGAACCGCTAACTTTATTGAATATAAGCAAGTCAGTCGGAAGAAAATTAAAAAAAGAAACCTCGATTGATGATTTGCCGATAATAGCTGGTGCAATTGGCATGTTATTGCCTTTACCGCTTGCAAGTCCTGTTATGCTTGTATTAGGTAAAATTGTTCAGCTTCTTGCAAAAAATTATAGTAAGCATTAGTAAAAATATAGTGCAATATTCTTACGTATAGAATATTTTAAGCTTACTCTTATTTTGAATTTATCACTACTTTACATTTACTCCGGCGTGTTATATAATTGGGGCAATGAAGAAAAGAGGAGAGGTAGAGTAAATGGAAACATTGAACAAAAATGAAGGTTTGATTACGCAGATTATCGGGCCTGTAATCGACGTTGAATTTCAACAGGGCGAATTACCTGAAATTTATACAGCATTAAATATTACCTGCGATGACGGGCATGTAGTTGTTGCAGAAGTTCAGCAAATGCTTGGTTCAAACAGAGTCAGAACCGTTGCTATGTCATCTACAGACGGCTTAAAAAGAGGCATGAAAGTTATTAATACCAACGAGCCGATTAAAATCCCTGTAGGCAAGCCGATTTTAGGAAGAATTTTGAACGTAATCGGAGAGCCTGTTGATAAGATGGGGCCTATTGAAACAGAAAATTACCTTCCTATCCACAGAGAATCACCGAGATTAGTTGACCAGAATACAGATATCGAAATCTTAGAAACAGGTATTAAGGCAATCGACTTAATCCAGCCGTATCAAAAGGGCGGTAAGATTGGTTTATTCGGCGGTGCAGGTGTCGGTAAAACAGTTCTTATTATGGAATTAATCCACAATATCGCTTCCGAACACTCCGGTGTATCAGTATTCGGCGGTGTAGGCGAAAGAACACGTGAAGGAAACGACCTCTGGAATGAAATGAAAGAATCAGGAGTTATCGACAAAGTTGCACTGATTTACGGTCAGATGAACGAACCGCCGGGAGCAAGAATGAGAGTTGGGCTTTCTGCTCTTACTGCGGCTGAATATTTCAGAGATTTTTCTAAACAGGACGTATTATTGTTTATTGATAACATATTCAGATTTACCCAAGCAGGTTCCGAAGTATCAGCACTGTTAGGTCGTATGCCTTCTGCAGTTGGTTATCAGCCGACATTAGGTACTGAAATGGGCGAATTGCAGGAAAGAATTACTTCTACTAAAGACGGTTCTATTACATCAGTTCAGGCAATTTACGTACCGGCAGATGACTTGACCGACCCTGCTCCTGCTACAACATTTTCACACTTAGATGCTTCTACTGTACTTTCAAGACAGATTGCGTCTCTGGGTATATATCCGGCAGTTGATCCGCTGGCTTCAAGCTCAAGGGTACTTGACCCGAATATTATCGGTGAAGAACATTATGACGTTACAAGAAAAGTGCTTGAAATCCTGCAAAAATATAAAGAACTTCAAGATATTATTGCAATCTTAGGTATGGATGAATTATCCGACGAGGATAAAGAAACAGTAAACAGAGCAAGAAAAATTCAAAGATTCTTATCACAGCCGTTCTTTGTAGCTGAACAGTTCTCCGGTATCCCCGGAAAATACGTTAAGCTTGAAGATACCATAAGAGGATTTAAGGAAATCATTGAAGGTAAACACGATGATTTGCCGGA
>CALUVK010000009.1 GCA_944324205.1 Candidatus Gastranaerophilales bacterium
TAAAAGATTTAAAGTTTAGCAGTTAAAAATGTCTTTTCAGGGATATAAATTGTAAATTTTTGTAACAAAAAGGCAAATTACCAAAAAAAAATGTTTTACATAATATAGAAGGTCTTTATTCTATATGGAGGTTTGTCATGAATAATATTTATTTTCAAGGTTCAGAAACTGCGGGTAGCGTTGCAAAAATTATGCAGCCTCAAGCCAAAAGATATGAAAAACCAGTTGATCAAACTCTCCAGAGTGATACTGTAAGTTTTAGAGGCAATATAGATAAAAGCGATTCTGCAGAAAGTATCGGAAAAACAATAGCAGGTATTGTTATTTTAGCCGGCCTTATAACAGGAGGCCTAGGTTATGCACACAAATCTAATTGGGCTGAAAAATTAAAAAGTGAAAAATTTAAAAAATTTATAACGAAAATTACTGAGCCCTGCTATAATTTATGCCATAAAACAAAAGAAGCTACGGTTAAGTATTACAACAAAGTAAAAAATTTGTTCAACAAAAAATCTTAATCTTTTCCGATTCTAAACCAGTTAACAAATCTGTTAAATAGTGTTGTATCCGGGATATCTTCTTCTTTTATTTCAGGTTCTTGTACTAAGTTAATCTCATTGGTGTCTTTTGATTCGGAATATTCAAACATATCGTCTTCCGGCTGATCTTTACGTTTTTTTCCTTGTTTCATATACATACCACCGCCGCCTAGACCGCCTCCGTCTTTATATGTTGGCTGAGCTTTATTTATCGGGTTGATATTACTGTTAAAATCAAAAGACATAATTAACTGTTCCAAAGTTATACATTGCATTTTCATTATAAACTATTTTTGAACTTTTTCTACCTTTTTATGATAAAATCATACTTACGAGGTATATTATGAAAAAATTTTTGGGTCTTTTTATCTGTTTTTTATACTTAACGTTGTCAGCAACTGCCAAAGATTTGAGATTTGTACAAATTAGCGATGCAAAGTTTAATACTGCTGATACAAACAATTCTCTGAATAAAGTTATTAAAGAAATAAATAAATTGAAAGATGTTGAGTTCGTAATTTTCACCGGTGACAATATATATAGGCCGGATAAAAAAGAACTCCAAGGATTTCTTGACGAGACAAAAAAATTAAAAGTCCCTTTCTATATTGTATTAGGAGACAAAGATGTTAGTAAGTACAAAGATTTGTCTAAAAAAGAATATTTGGCTATAGTAAAAAAACAAATTCGGAAATATAAACCAGAAACTCCTAATTATGTATTTGAACATAAAGACTTTATATTTATTGTAGCTGATGGTTCAAAAGACGTAATCCCGGGCACTAACGGATTTTATAAAGACAGCGTCTTAACCTGGCTTGAAGAACAATTAAATCTATACTCTGACAAAAATGTAATAATATTTCAGCATTTTCCGCTAATCCCACCGTCAGACAGAGAGGCATACTACACGTTTAAACCAGAAAAGTATCTGGAATTGATTTCTCAGCATAAAAATGTAAAAGCTGTAATTTCAGGCCACTTTGATACAAATAATGAAAAACGCATTGGCAACATTGTGCACATATCTACTGCCGGATTACCATATTATAGAATCTTTGATATTTTAGATTATGAAAGCGAAAACCCAACTATCTGGGCAGAATTAAAAGAGATGAAATAATGCCAGCTGCAACATGCAGAATTCCCATCGCAAGCCCTCTCATTCCTTGATATTTGCGGTTTTTCTCAGCATTTATCTTTGTAAAATTTAAATCTTCTCCATAATTATATTTTTCCAAAAAACTCTTTAGACCAATTACACTTTGTAATCCCTTGCATGTCTTATAATGCTCTCTTAATGAAAGTTTTTTTTCGGGTTTAAACTCCGGGGAAGATGCAATATTATCACAAAGCATGCTTTTTAAATTTGGTCTTTTCCCACTTTCTGGATGATGTACTGAATGCTTTCTATGGAAATCTGAAACAAATTTTTTAGGAAAACCCAAGATATATAAAATCATTTTATCCAGGTCATGTGTAAAACTATCTATAGAATTTTTACCAAAGAGCTCTTTTTCTACTAATGCAAAGATTATTTTATGATCATACGTGTGTTTAATGTTCCTTGTATAATTTTTAGCATAACTTTTTAGCTTTGACATAATGGCAGAAAAACCGGTCGCATTCTCCTTTACAACCGGTTTCTTCACAAAAACATCTGCAGTTTTCTTCACTGTTAACGGTACATTCGCATTAAAGCTCAGACCGTCAGTTATGCGGGTTTTGTCATAAAAATTATAACAATGGTTAACTTTACACTTTATTTCCATATCTAATTATTGCATATAATTTGTTTCATGCAACTAGATATTTACAAATCTTAAAAATTCTTTCAAGACTCCTCTAATACCCTTTGGCCAAGGTCTGGCAACTCCAGAATAAAAATCTTCATAATCAGCAATAATATTCTGAGGTAAATCTTTTCCGCTAACAAGAGTTTGCGCAATAAATTCTAAATAATCATTTTGTTCTTCTTTATATTCAAAATCCTTATATCGCAAGTCTTCATCAGCTTCATAATGTACAAGAGCATGATATGCACATTCAATACTTTTATCTTTAGTATCCGGAAAAAGAGCTATTGCTTCTTTTACGGTTCTTCGTTCCGTTAGAACTGCATATATTAACCTTCCTACGAATTTTCTGTTATTTATGTCATTCATTTTAATAAGGATTCACTATTTTAAAATCAAAACTTGGATTTTTAGGGCCAAAATCTGCCTCATAACGCAACTGCGGTCCTTCTGACAAATCTACAACATTACTATCTTTATTTTCAACAGGTTGAATGTATTTCCCCAAACGCCTCTGAGACTTTATCATCGGCTCATCTTTTTTTACTGTGCATGCACACACACACAATGAAAGTAGACAAGAACATATAATAAGAGCGCAGATTTTATGCATAAAGACCTCACTATTTATAGTATATCATGCAGCACGTGTATCTATTATCCTGCTAAAGAATGAATTTATTTTATCAAACAAGACGAAAAATGATATATAGCCTTTTCTATAAGTCTTGGTTCTTTTGCATCACATACCCCGGGACGAAAAAAATCACAGCGAGGATGGAATTTGCATCCTGCAATATTTTCTTGTAAAGAAGGTGGAGCGCCTTCTATAGTCCTTAATTTTAATGATGGATTTCTTGATGGCAGGGAATTTATAAGAGCTATTGAATATGGATGTATAGGCTTATTAAAAAAATCTTTTGCTGGGGCTTCTTCTACAATATGACCAGAATACATTATAGAAATATAATCAGCATAATTACTAACAAGAGCCAAATCATGTGAAATTAACAGTATGGTCGTTTGAAACTCCTTTTTTATCTCATCTAACAAATCCATAATCTGTTTCTGAATTGTAACATCAAGAGCCGTAGTCGGCTCATCCGCAATAATAAGTTCCGCGTTACATGCAAGTGCCATTGCTATTATAATACGTTGCTTCATTCCACCGGAGAATTCATGCGGATAGTATTTTAATTTATTATCAATATCGGAAATTTTAACTAAATCAAGAACTTCCCTAGCTTTTCTAAGTGCTTGTCGCTCTGAGACTTTGGAATGGGCCCTTATTGCTTCTACTAATTGATTCCCGATTGTATATAAGGGATTTAAAGAGGTCATTGGGTCTTGAGGAATTAAAGCAATTTTATTCCCTCTCAAATTTCTCATCTGATGTTCTTTATAATTTAAAAGATTATCTCCTTTAAATAAAATTTGCCCACTTTTCACTGAAGCCGATTTTGGAAGCAAGCGCAATACAGACATTGCCGTCATTGTTTTTCCACAACCCGATTCTCCAGCCAGGGCATGTAAAATACCTTTCTTTAAAGATAAATTAATATCGTAAAGAACTTGATATTTACTTATATATAAATTTAGATTCCTAATTTCTAAAATATCATCCATAATAATATTTTAAAGCTGCTTATAAAAAAATGGAATAAGTAAATAAGATGATTATATACAAATTAACATAACAAAATGTCTATGTTACAATTTATTTATGTTTAGACATATAGCACCAATAATACTACTGTTAATATCAAACATTTTTATGACATTTGCCTGGTATGGTCATTTAAGATTCAGGAGTCTTCCTCTCTTAATTGTAATCTTAGCAAGCTGGGGTATTGCATTTTTTGAATATTGCTTTCAGGTACCAGCAAATAGAATCGGGTATAATTGCTATAATGCAGTACAATTGAAAACTATACAAGAAGTTATAACATTAACAGTATTTTCATTTTTTTCGGTACTGTATTTGAAAGAACAGTTTAAATGGAACTATCTGATTGGATTTCTATTCATTGTTCTTGCTGTATTTTTTATTTTCAAGAAATAACTTTTTATAACACCAAGAAACTTTCACACTATAACAATTTATGTTATAATGCGCCTATGAAAAAAATTGCTCTAATAAGTCACGGTTGTGCTAAAAATCTGGTTGATTCTGAGTTAATCTTGGGACTTTTGGCACAAAACGGATATGAAATTACCCTCAACGAAGACGAAACCGATACCGTTATTGTAAATACATGTTCATTTATTGCAGATGCCGAAAGAGAATCTATACGTTCTATATTGGAACTTGCAGATAAAGGGAAAAAAGTCATTGTAACAGGCTGTCTTTCACAAAAACATCCCGAAGAATTAAAAAAAGAAATACCGGAAATCGCAGCCGTTTTAGGAACAAGTGATTTTACAAAAATAATTGAAATCCTAAAATCTGACGAATATATAAATGCCGTAAACCCCGAGCCTGATTATATTTACCCTGAAAACATTGAACGACAACAAATAACGATGGGCGCAAGTTCATATATAAAAATTGCAGACGGCTGTAATTACAGATGCGGTTACTGTATTATTCCGTATCTCAGAGGGAATTATCATTCAAGAAAGATTGAAAATATCGTTGCTGAAGCAGAAAAACTTGTTCAAAAAGGAGTAACGGAAATTATTCTGGTTGCACAAGACACAACAAGCTACGGAATTGATTTGTATAAAAAACCGATGCTTGCAAAACTTCTGGTAGAACTTAATAAAATAGAAGGCTTAGGCTGGATAAGGATAATGTATGCTTATCCGACAATGATGAGCGATGAACTTTTAGACACTATTGCAAGCCTTGATAAAGTAGTCAAATATGTTGATATTCCGCTACAACATTCACACCCCGAAATGCTAAAGATGATGAACAGGCCTTCATTTGATTACAGGCCTATGATTGAAAATATAAGAAAACATATACCTGATGTCTCAATCAGAACCGCATTTATTGTAGGATATCCCGGAGAAACAGAAGAACACTTTGAGCATCTTTGTAATTTTGTACGTGAGATGAAATTCGACAGAATGGGTGTATTTACTTATTCCCGAGAAAAAGGCACTCCGTCATACAACCTGCCAAACCGCGTAAGTACAAAAATTGCAAAATCCAGATATAAAAAACTTATGGAAATTCAGCAAGAAATATCTGCAGCAAGAAACCGGACTTTTGTCGGAAAAACTCTTCCCTGCATAATAGAATGTTATTCCGACTATGGAGAAGTTATTGCAAGAACTCAATACGATGCACCGGAAATTGACGGAATTGTTAATATAAAAACAAAAAAACAAGTTGTTCCGGGTGATATTGAACAGGTTAAAATTACAGGTGCAACCGAATACGATTTAATAGGACAAATTTAGTTTTTAGAAATTTATTTTATCAATTAAAAAGCGGGTTAAAAAAGCCCGCTTTTTAATTTTATTCATTTACAATTTTTAAAAGTCTGTCCCAAACTTCGTCAATTGAGCCATTTGCATCTATTTTGTATAAAACGCCTTTATCTTCATAAAATTTAACGAGCGGAGCCGTTTCCCTGAAATAAGTATCAAAACGTGCTCTTGCTGTCTCTTCATTATCATCCGCTCTGGTTTTCAATTCACTGCCGCACTTGTCACATACATTTTCAACCTTAGAAGGTTTAAATTTCTTATTATATATTTCACCGCATTTTGGACAAGATTGACGGGAAACAATTCTATCAATAAGGATTTGGGTATCAATGTCAAAATAAATAGCTTTAAAGCTGACTTCTTCATCCTTATCAACTTCCGCATTAATTTTTTCAAGCATTTCTGCTTGTTCAAGGCTTCTCGGGTAACCGTCAAGAACATAACCGTTTTTACAATCCTCACCGGCAAGTTTCTTAGCAATAATTTTTCCGACCAATTCTGCCGGTACAAGCTGTCCCTTATCGATAAAAGATTTCGCAAACTTACCTTCTTCCGTGCCGTTTGCAATCTCTGCCCTCAAAAGCGAACCTGTATCAACATGCGGGAAGCCTAAGAATTCGGACAATCTATTGGTTTGCGTGCCTTTACCGCAAGCCGGCGGCCCTAAAAAAATCAATTCTTTTTTAATCATATAAAATCTCCTTCTTCTTATTTCAAATATAATTATAAAACTAACTAAAAAAAATGTATATAGATTAGACATGGCAATTTTTTTTTATTAGAGGTTTTATAATAGTATGCAAGTTAAAAATTTGACACAATATACATTCTCTAAAAATTATAAGCAGTTAGAAGATAATTATCATGCTCAAAGGCAGAAAGAGCTTGAAACAACTTTTCAAGCCCCTGAATACTGGCAGATTTTACAAAGAGCCGAAGAAAGTAAAAAAAATACCGGAAGAATACTAAAATTAAAAAGTTGCAACGAAGAAATACCGGTCTCTTTAAAAATAGAATCTAAAAAACCTGGATTAATAAACGTTTTAACTACATACTCTTTCTATGATGGTTTAAATAAAGCTGGATACGTAAAAATAGAAGAATATTCTAATGGCGCATATATAGCATTTGTAAAAAATGAAATGCCAAAAGTCTATGGAGGAATAGAAAAATTAGCCCTAAAAATTGCAGTAGCTAATTGCCTAAAGAGAAATCTAAAAAAATTTGAAATAACAGGTGATGCAATAGATAATTCTCACGCAATTCATTATCTTGCTGGTATGCGTTTTAATAAAATAGATAATCAATACAGAGCAGAGAATGTCAAACGTTTGTATGGAACAGATGATGTAAATAAAGTAATAAAAAGCATTATCCAAAATACTCCTAATAAAGGTAGATATTACACTTCAATACTTGGATGCGTAAAAATGTATATGAAAAAAAATGTAATTAAAAATATTATTGAATATTTAAAACAGCATCCGGTATTGTTTTAACTTAATTACTTTTCCCTGATCTATATCCACAATAAGCAAAAATAAACGGAAGCAAGCGTTCAAAATGCAACTTATCTGCACAAGGAAATTTTGCTAATACAAGTACACCTAATGCGTCATCAATATTAATCAAACAGTCTTTCAAAGTTAATTTTCTATCCGGCCGTTTATCATAAGGATCACAGATTAAATTTGAAACAGAAGCTGCTCCATACATTCCTACAATCAAACCGCCAGCTATTGACATAATTTTCCCGGGAATATTATTAAAATGTTTACTTGATTCACAAAGTTTAAGAACTCCCCCGACAATCCAGGTAGGAATTGAAGCATTCATAAATTGGAAAAGCCCTTCTTTTAATTTATTTTCATTAGTTTTCTTATCTTCACCAATCATACCAACAGCAACACCACCAATTATTGATGAAGCAGACATCCCAATAATTTCTTTAAGTCCGTAGTGAAGTTTAAAAGGATTATTAACTTTTTGTTTTTTCATCATTAACATCATTGGAATAACAGTTCCTGCTATAGCACCAATCCCGGCCTTTATCTTATCACCCGTTGTAATTTCACGCACCTCTGCGGTATGCCGCATCAAAGGGCGACTTGCTGAAGCTTTATTCAGACTAAACTGACTGGAGCGTTCTTGGTGATTAAATATTATGTAATTATGGTTGATTGGGCTAAACATATGATACACTTCCTAAATGCATTATAGCCGAGATTTGATATTATAACAATAAATAATTTGTAAATTTTTGTAAACAAAATTTTTGTAAAAAAGCAATTCTAAAAATTCAGTTGTTTTATCTTTAAGTAAAAGGAGTGTGAATTATGGCGGTCGATATAAAGGTTAGCAGAGATCTTGGAAACAATTTCGTACAAATTGATATTTCATCAAAAAATTCCGAACCAGCTTATTATGCATTACCTAAAGATAAAGTCAAAAGTTTTGTTTCTAATTACAAAAAAGATAAAAAAAATAATGCAATTTTAACTAATACAGTTTTCATCGGCTCCCTGTTATTAGGGGCACTAACAATGTCAAAACTGGTAAAAAATATGAAATCAAGCCCTTTTGTCAAAGGACTTATCAACATCTGCGGAACAGTTAGTTTTTCTATGTTTTCTACATATTTATGCGATAACTATATACAAACAAAACGTAATAAACTGATGAAAAATCATCAGGCAAAACAAATATTTTATAACGCCTAATTATATTATTCTAAATGTCTACCCCGGCCATCATATTTATTAATGTATCAATAGTATTCTGCATACTTACACTATCAGTTGTCCGCTGTTGCAGAAAAGCATTTATTTTAGGCATCATTTCTATTGCAATATCCAATTTTGGGTTGGTTCCTGGCTGATACATACCAACATCAATTAAATCTTTATTTTCACGATACATTGCCATTATTTTCCTCAATTTAGCAGCAGCTTCCTTGTGCGGCTCAGAAGCAATAGATGACATCAACCTTGAAATACTTCCTAATATGTCTATTGCAGGATAATGGTTAGCTTCTGCGACTTTTCTTGACAAAAATATGTGTCCGTCAGTAATACCACGCACAGTATCTACAATCGGATCATTAATATCATCACCTTCCATCAAAACTGTATAAAATGCTGTAATAGAACCTTTCTGGCTATTTCCGGCACGTTCAAGCACTTTTTGAAGCCATGAAAAAATAGAGGGGGGATACCCTTTCATTGTCGGAGGCTCCCCGATTGAAAGCCCAACTTCTCTTCCTGCCATAGCACAACGAGTAACAGTATCTGTCATTAAGAAAACTTTTTTCCCTTGGTCTCTGAAATACTCACAAACGGCAGTTGCAGTTAAAAGGCATTTCTGCCTGATTAAAGGTGGCTGGTCTCCAGTAGAGCAGACCAGAACCGATTTTTTCATACCTTCAGGTCCAAGAGCATCCTCTACAAACTCTTTAACTTCTCTGCCACGTTCACCTATTAATGCTACAACGTTTACATCTGCATCCGAATTTCTTGCAATCATACCTAAAAGGGTACTTTTACCTACGCCAGAGCCTGCAAATAATCCCATACGCTGCCCGCAACCAAATGTCAGACAAGAATCAATTGCTCTAACCCCAGTAGAAAACATCTCTGTAATAATCGGCCTCTCAAATGGTCCGGGCGGAGGCCCTTCTACCGGGCGCCAAAGAGCACCTTCAAGATTCATTGGTTTACCGTCAATTGGTTCCCCCATAGGATTTATTAATCTTCCTAATAAAAAATCTCCTACCGGAATAATAATCGGTTTTCCTGTCGTTGTAACAAGACTTCCCTGACCAATACCAGCACCATCATATAACAAAAGCAATTGTGCAGCATCACCCTTAAAAGCAACAACTTCCGCAGGTTTTTTCTCCCCATTTGCCGCTTCTATATAGCACAAATCTCCTATTTTCAGCCCCGGGAGTTTGACTTCTACTGTTAAACCGACAAGCTTTGAAACACTTCCTTTAAACTGATATAAATCAATATTTTCAATCTTATCTTGGACTTTTGATTTTAAATTGTCTAAATACTCTTGGTTAACCCCATCCATATAATCATTCTATCATACTATAGTATTATGGTAAACATTAGACTTAAGTTCTGAGAATTAGGTATTATATCTCACCATATAAAAATAATATTGCACAAGTTTATTTACATGTAATAAAAGCATTAAGATATTGAATCAATTCATTAAACTCTATATTTTGCCCTGAATTTTGTCTATTCTGTAAGTATTCATCAATTGTTTTCAATATTTCAAGAAATATTGATTCTGAAATATTATTTTCGTAATAATCTTCATATACATCAAGAATATAAGCGTACGTATCTTCTCCAGAGTGTTTTTTTATCTGAATAAAAGCTCTTTTAAGTTCATCATTGTTAAAATTTACATTCAATATATTATAATATAAGCCGGCTGCACGCTTTAATTTACGCATTAATGTATCTTCTGACATATATTGCATCATAGTTTCAAAGTAATTTACAAAGCTCTCATAAAGCCTATCAGGATTAAACTGTTTATAATGAAATTTTGTAACAAAAAAATCTTTTAAAAACGTCGTAATATCATTGTCTTTGGGGAAATATAATTTCCTTATATCAAGCCAATCATTTTCTACACCATTCTCTTTCAAAAAATCCTCGATAAGAGCAATTTGGTTCAAATCTCTGGAATTATTCAATTTATAATACAGATTTCTTTTAGAAACATTGTCCGTTTCTACTAAAGTAACTGTAACCTTTTTTAACATTGTAAAAATCTTTGCCGCCTGAAGTTTTTCTTCTTTTATTTGCGACCAGAAATTATGCAGAAGCACAAACATTGGCTGCGCTTTTTCATGCCCTGACAATCTTTCACCATTTATAATTTTATTGTAAAGTTCGCTATCCGACTCGTTTAAATGAAGCTTAGACTTTGAATTACGTATCAAATATTTTGTTCTTATAGTTTTAATAGCTTTAGCATTTTGTTCTGTTGTTTTTTTATAGCACTCACATACTGCATGCAAAAGCAATGATAAAGAAACAATTCTATTAAGCCCGTCAACAATCGTATATTGGTCGGCACTTTTCTGGTTAACAAAAATAATTCCCAAATCTATTTTTTGCGTGAATTGCTCATCTTCTGTCATCAAATCCAGAAAATTAACCAATTCACCATCGCACCTTGCATAATTCAAGGCGAACAAATCTCGTGTACTATGAATAAATTCTAGTAAATTAACAACTTTCATCGTTTAATCAGTAAGAACGAACCCGCCTGATGGAACATTTTTCAATTTATCACCATCTATTTTAGCTCTTAAATTTTTAATATATTTATATACATAATCTCTAGGTAAATCCAAAAGTTTTGCTAAATCTTTCGCAAACACTGTTTTACCTTTGTTGTTTAATAGATATTCAAAAACCATCTGTTCCCTGTCTGTTAGGGCTTTCTTTAAGACTATTTGTGAATCTTTTTTAGAAGTATTAATTTTTTCAACTTTCTCTAACACACTCTCTTGTTTTTTAATAGTAGGTTTAAGAGAGTTATTAACCTTTTCTTCAGGTTTTATTTGTCTTGAGTTATCAGATGCCTTTGAAATTAAATCCTTTTTGCTGATAGAAAAAGGTGTATGAGATATTTGGCGTTCTCTCCTAAATGCACGTTCGGCAATTCTTGAAAACCCATCTTTCATACTTGAACTTGTATTAGAAGATGTTCCTTTTGACATAACAATATCAACAACATCATTTGTCGGCTTACTTTCTTCTACTTCTTTTCCCAATCTTGCTGCAAATTCTTCCAGCGTAATTTTTTCCAGAGAACTTCTCCACTGTCTTATCTCTTCCTTCGTTAAATAATTAGGCATCAAATATCTCCTATACTAACCTATGATAGTCTAACTTAATTCCCCATAACGGATTTTCTTTTTATAATGTACCATAAAATTTCAAAAAAAAATCAAAATATTGCGTGATGTAAAGATTTTTTTTCAAAGCTTAATAATCCTGAACAATTCTTCCTGGCAGATTGTTCTGCTGAACAGTATATAACAGTGACTCTGCACTATTTTTATTCTTAAATATACCAACTTGTAAAGTATAATTATTTGAACCTATACATTTTACGATTGGTGTTAACCCTGTTCCTGATTCCTGAATTATATCTTTTGCAACCTTTGCTTGCTCTGCAGAAGTATAAGTTCCTACAAAAACTTTATAAACAGGCTCTACATTAGGATCAGGTTTATTTAAAGCTTCTGCAACAGTAGTATTTGTATCCTCTGGTCTTGAAATTTCGTCTACCTTTACAGTTTCTGCTGTTTTTTGTTTTACTGTATCATCCGCATGCGCCATTAGATCGGAAAAACTTCTTCCTTGATCTTCATTTTGTATCATCTCTAATCTGTTATCAACAATCTTTTTTGCCTCTTCTTGCTGCTCTAATGCAGTTTCTTCCTGTTGATAATCCCCTATTGATGTATCAACAGTTGGTGAGAAGGATTTAATCAAGAATGTAAATACTAGAAGCATTCCGAAAAAAGAGATAATAAAAATCTTAAGAAGTCCATTTTCTTCTTTTTGTGCCTCTTTTTTCATATACTTTTTGTAACCAAATTGTTTTCCCATTAATTTTATACTCCGCGTACTTTTGTGCTCGCTAATTTTATATCTTCTAATTCTTCTGAATACCGTCTCATTACGTCAAGAGCAAATTCTTTTGTATCTTCTATTCCGAGTTCGCTTTTTAATCCAGACGCTTTAACAGGCGCACCTTCTGATAATATATTTAAACCGGTATGAATAAGAACTGAAGTAATAGATTTTGTTGCAATAGAAACAGAGAGCTTTCTGCCGTCTATCATTAAATCGTCGCCGTTTCTAACAACAAAAACGCCTTTCTCTTCCAGAAGTTCTTTTATAATACACATCAAAAGCCTCTGTCTTAAAACGCCTTCTTCAAGCTCTACACCGAATTGCTCTGTTATAAAACTTAGCATATATTTGCTGTAAATAGGTTCGTTGTTGATAACATCTTCTATATCAACCATTTCAGTTAAATCAACTTTACATTCACCTCTAAAAGCTACAATTGCATCTCCCTGGATATTAAAATTCTTATAAATCCAGTGAGGCGCAAGCTGAGAGCCTATATATTTTATCTCTTCTTCTATAAACTTTGTTTTCATCATTTTTCAAATAATATATTGATATACTTTTCCCCTTGATTTGCGATTAAAGCTTTTTTCAAATGGTTACACGATTCGCATACTCCGCAATGCATATTTCCTTCCCTGTAGCAGCTCCACACAAGCTCCAACGGAATATTATTATCCATTGCAATTTTTACTATATCATTCTTAGAATAATTAATCAAGGGCGCTATAACTTTTGGATGCTTAAGAGTCGAAAATTCAAAAACTTTAGATATTTCATTTCTGAATTCCTCCGTGTTATCTGAAAAGGTTTTTCCTTCATCTTTGTTAGCCCCAAATATTATATAATCAAAACCAAAAGAATCCGCAAATGAGGCTGCAATATTCAAAAAAAGTCCGTTCCTATTTGGCACCCACACAGATTTTGCGCTTTCTGCCGTCCCGAAATGATTAACAGGAATATTCTCTTCTGAAGAGACCAGAGAGGTTTGAGTAATTTGTTTTAACCAATCGAGTTTTATAACTTTATTTTTAATATTATAAAATTCGCAAATCTTTTTAGAAGCTTCTATTTCCTGTATTGCTGCTTTCTGTCCGTAATCAAATGTCAGAGCAAGCTCAATGCCATACTTCTCTTTCACAAACCCAAGTGCAGCAAGAGAGTCGAGCCCTCCGGACATAAGAATAACAGACTTAATCACCGGCTTCATCCTCATACTCTTCAATTATAGATTTAGCTTCTTCTTTCAAAAATTCTGAATAACCAGGCAAAGAAATAACCTCATCAAGTATATCCCGCCCTTTCATATTATACATAGCAATCAGCGCATTTCTCTGAACCTCATTATCTTCATCTTTAAGAGCTGTCCTTATTAAATCATAAGCTTCATCAAATTCACTATTCATAAGCGCTTCTATAGCATTTATTCTCACCATCGAAGAAGAATCCATTAAAGCTTCCTTTAAAACTTTTAACACCCGCCTGTTATTAATATTAAGTTTTCCTAAAGCTTCTACAATTCTTTCTTTCAGAAAAGAAAACTTATCCCACAATCCTTGTTTTGCTTCCATAATAGAAATAAGCGGATCAATAGCACTCTCATCACCCAGAAGTCCAAGAGCAAAAGTTGCAGATTCTTTTACATAAACGGATTTTTCGTCTTCATCTTTTACAACGTTAATTAAAGGTGTAACTGCGAATTTGTCTCCGATTCTTCCAAGAGCATCTGCACAAGCAAGTCTTATTTTGTAATTTTCTTCTTTATTATTAAGACAATACAGAAGCGCACCTACAGTAGAAGTGTCTTTATAATTAGAAATCGCTTTTGCACACAAAACTCTTGCATTTATAAATTCGTCAATATCTTCACATTCAAAATTTTTAAACAGCAATAAATCAACAAGTATGCAAAGAGTTGAATCAAATCTGTATTTATCAGACAACTTAATAACTGCAGAAAGTATTTCCGGCTCTTTTATATTTAATAAAATATAATTATAAATTTCAACCAATTCTTGAGCGCAATAAAACTCTTCTAATCCGAAAATATTAGCGATGGCAACTGACGGCGCATCTTTTCCTACACCGCACCCTTCTAATATACCACTAAAATCCAACACTTTATTCACCACAGAAATACAATACAATAAAAACCCATAATTAGCAATTATTTTAATATTCAGAATATGGGAAAAAGTTTTAATTGTTACATTCAAGCTGGTAAGAAGCTGAAACACGCCTCTAATTAATGCAAAATTTACGATAAAAAATTTCTTTACCGGCTTGTTCAGCATGACACGTATGTTGGAAAGTGATATTTTCAAGATATTCTTCGACTCTGGGGTAAATTATTCTTTTTCACATTTCATTTACCACATTCCCGAGCCTCTGAATGATGGAAAAATTTGGAAAGTCATACCTCCCAACATGCCATCATCCAGAGGGCGGATGGGTGAATACTTTCGTGACAGTTCATACCCAACCCGCCCGAAGGAACTCTTTTATTTACACATTAACTTATTCTCTTAGCACCTCTATTCACTGTTCCTAAAATTATATCTTTACATTTCTTCACATTTCAATATAAAAAGGCAATTTTTAAAAACTGAAATACTTTATATATACATAAGCAGTTTATAAAGGACAAGATTATGAAAGAAGAAGAATTAAACGCAGCAATGTCAGTAATAGCAGATCCTATCAATAATGTTTACAAGATAGAATCAAGAAAAGACGAAGAAGAAATCAGAAGAATTTGCAGAATTTTTGCTATTGCAGACAAACAGGCAAACAAACACAAAATGCTTTCTATCAAAAATCTTGCAACTTTTAGATTAGTTTTGAGTAACAATTAGTCGTAAATATAAACAGCAAAAATGAGGGTAAACCTAAAAAGGTGCGCCCTCTATTAGTTTTTAAGGACATTATATAAATAATTTAATTTATCTTTTATATCAAACTGATGGTTTCCGACAAAAAATCCGTTTTGATCTACAAAATCAGCATTTTTTAAGCTACCTTGTATTTCATAATCAAACCATTTAACAACCTCTTTTCGTGCAAAATTACCAGCTACTATCGGTCTTGTTTCAATATCAGCTTCTTGTAATTTTTTTATAATGTTCTCTCTTTTAATATTTTTGTCATTTATTATAAAAGAGAAGCCAAACCAGCTTGATTTTTCTATCTCCTTTTGGATTATAAAACGGGAATTATTTCCGAATAATAATTTAAAATATTCAGCATTTTCCCGTCTTTTAGCAATAAATTCCGGCAGTTTTTTTAGCTGTTCAGAGCCAATCGCTCCCATCATTTCTACAGGACGAACATTGTATCCAGGCAGCAAAAATCTAAAACTTTCTTCAAAATTATTGTCCGACTTTACACAAATCCTATTTTTGAACGGCAAATGTCTTGTCCAGCCGTGTGAACGCAAAGAAAGCAAAATATGATATAGTTCTTCATCATCAGTTCCTATCAAACCACCTTCCATTGTAGACATATGGTGTGAAAAGAAAGTTGAATATGTTCCCATAAGCCCAATTGAACCAAGCGGCTTATTCTTATATAAACCGCCTAACGATTCACAGTTATCTTCTAACAAATATATTTCTCTGCTTCCTATTATATTTAATATTGCATCATAATCATTTGGATTACCCAATAAATTTACGGCAAAAATCATTTTTGTTTTATTAGTTACCGCTTTTTTCAACTCTTCTATATCAAAATTTAAAGTATCTTTATCAATATCGACAAATTTCAGTTTTAAACCATATTGATAAAGCGGGTAATATGTTGTTGCCCAGGATACAGCAGGTACTATTACTTCATCTCCTTTTTTGATAGGATTTTCTTTTTTATAAAATAATGAGGCAACTGCAAGTAGATTTGCAGACGAACCTGAATTTACCATCACACAATACTTGTTTTGCGTATAATTGGCAAATTCTTCTTCAAAATTTCTGACAAAATTTCCCATCGTATACATATTTGTAGAAATGACTTTATTTATTGCTTCAATTTCTTTTTTATCCCATGAACTGCTTGCAAGCTCATATTTCATCTATCTCAACTCTCCTATATGCTCTAAATAAAACTCATATGTCAGCTTTACACCCTCTTCAAGACTAAATTTGGGCTGAAAACCAAATTGCGTCTGTTTTGAAATATCAAGAAGTTTTTGCGTCATGCCTTCCGGCTTAGTTAAATCGTGTGAAAAATCCCCTTCATAGCCGATTATTTGAGCAATCGTTTTATAATATTCATTTACTGTATAGTCATATCCTAAACCGACATTCATTTTATCCGGTAATTTTTCAAAATTTTGGATTGCTAGCTCGATTAAATTTGCTAAATCCGCCGCATACATAAACTCACGTTTTACATTACCGCTTCCCCAGATATCAATATTTTTAATATTATTTATTTTTGCATTATGGATTTTCTTAATAATGGCAGGTACCATGTGAGATTTTTTTTCTCCAAATTTATCCCATCTGCCGTATAAATTGCATGGAATCAGAGTTTTATAGCTATATCCGCTGAACTGACTGTTTACATATTCACACATTTTTAATATTGAAGCCTTAGCGATAGCATATCCCTCATTTGTCGGCTCCATCTTACCCTCAAAAACTATATCTTCCCTCAACGGGTTATGAGCATTACAAGGATATGAACAAGAAGATGATAAATTTAAAAATTGCTTTATTCCAATTTCCTTGGCTGCCCTTACTAGATTTACCCCCATTATAATGTTTTCAGTATAAAAATCATAAGGAGCACAGATGTTTGCCTGTATGCCTCCAACTTTGCCTGCTGTATGAATAATTAAATCCGGCTTATTCTGCTTAATAAAATTATAAACAGCATCGTAATTTAACAAATTTAATTCAACGGAAGAAGGAGTAAGCAGTTCTTGTTTTGATATATATACATTTTCTTGTAAATTTCTGCCAACCATACCGGAAGCACCGGTTATATAGATTTTCATACTACACCTCTTGTGGAATTAAGACTTTATAGCCGTTATCTTTCAATGTGCTCTCACGCTTTGCTAACTCTAAATCACTCTCAACCATCTCTTTAACAAGAGCTTTTAAGTCATATTTAGGTTTCCAGCCAAGCTCTGTTCTAGCTTTTGTACTGTCCCCAAGCAGTAAGTCTACTTCTGCCGGTCTGAAATATCTTGGATCAACTTCAATCAAAATTTTTCCGGTATTTACATCAATAGCTTTTTCATCAAGCCCTTCTCCAACAAATTCAATAAAAATACCTAACTGCTCAAAAACCATTTTGCAAAAATCACGAATTGAAGTCGTAACACCAGTTGCAAGGACATAATCATCAGGTCTGTCCTGTTGCAAGATTTTCCACATACCTTCAACATAATCTTTTGCATGGCCCCAATCGCGTTTTGCATTCAAATTACCCAGATATAACTTATTTTGTATGCCAAGAGCAATTCTGGCAGCTGCCATTGTGATTTTTCTTGTAACAAAGGTTTCACCACGCCTCGGAGATTCGTGATTAAAAAGTATACCGTTTGAACAGAACATATTGAAACTTTCCCTGTAATTTACACAAATCCAATATGAGTAAATCTTAGCTACAGCATAAGGTGAGCGAGGATAAAAAGGAGTTGTCTCACTTTGCACAGGTTCTTGTATCAAACCGTACAACTCTGAAGTTGAAGCTTGATAGAATTTTGTTTTTTCTTCAAGATGGTTCATTCTTATTGCTTCCAGCAGCCTTAAAGTGCCTAATGCGTCACAATCAGCCGTATATTCAGGACAATCCCAGGAAACTTTTACATGTGACTGAGCTGCAAGATTGTAAATTTCATCCGGCTGAATATCATACACAAGCCTTATGAGATTTGAAGAATCTGATAAATCTCCATAATGAAGCTTGAAGTTTGAGTTTGCATGAACATCTTGATATAAATGATCTATTCTCTGGGTATTAAATGAACTTGTACGTCTCTTTACCCCGTGAACTTCATACCCTTTTGCAAGCAAAAGCTCTGTAAGATAACTTCCGTCTTGCCCAGTTACTCCCGTAATTAATGCTTTTTTCATTTATTACCCCTTCTTTTTAACCCTTTATTTAGCACATCTTCGTATTCAGCGAGACAATTTCGTTTTATTTTTACAACACATTTCTTATTATGTTGCATATGTGTTTCTAAGTCAATACTTATATAAAAAAAACTTTAGTTAAAATTACAAAATAGGTTAAATCTAATATAAAAAATAGTCTTTCAGGATAATAAACTGAACGTTTTAGCACATATAGTCCATAATAAGAAATATGGTGCTATCACTACTGACAGAAAACAATATTTTCTACCACCTGCAAAAGAGGAATTTAGGAACTGAGTACTTTATAAACTAAAAATTACAACTTATATTAAGTTTTGTAACAAAATAAATCCTTGCTGAAATTGTATCATCTTTAAATACTTTATATATATGTAAGATTTAAAAATAAAAGATGGTGATGAAAAATGGCAAACACAGCAGCTTTATTAGGAAACTTATTAAACACAAATGCAGACATTAACTATTACACCCAGCAGTCAATTTTCTGGAATGCTAAAATGGAAGCTAACTCTGCTAAACTTGAAAAACAAGTTAAGTATGAAGAAAAATGGCAAAATGCATTTGATTCAGCTATTGATAACACTAAAGAATTAAAAGCCGGCGGCGTAATTGTTCAGGCAGAAAACAGGAACGAAGTTATTGCTGATGCTTATGCTCACGCAAAAGTTAAACAGTATGATGAAGAATTATCACTTGAGCTTGCTGATTTAGACATTGAATACGATACAATGGTTACAATGTATGACACTATGTTAGAACAATTAAGAGCTCAGCAGGAAAGCGAAAAGACTGCAACTTCTACAGCAGCTCAAGACACAGGCTTATTACAATCATAGGGTTAGGGGTAAATGAGCATTGGTTCATTTACCAGCCTAATAAACCTTTGAGGCGTTGTACATTAAAGAAGCTATGGTCATCGGACCAACCCCGCCGGGAACGGGTGATATATACCCGCAAGACGGTGATACGAAATCAAAATCTACATCACCGGTCAATTTCCCGTTGG
>CALUVK010000010.1 GCA_944324205.1 Candidatus Gastranaerophilales bacterium
GGTTAGAGTATCGTAAAGTTTTTGCGTAATCTCACCGGCTTTTTCCATGCCTGAAGGAAAGCAGATTTCTTTACCGTGGTCAACTACTTTGCCGACAGGCGAAAGTACTGCAGCTGTTCCGCAAAGGGCGCATTCTGCGAAATCTTTTACTTCCGCAAAATAGACTTCTCTTTCTTCCGTTTTTAAGCCTAAATAATGTTCTGCAACATACATTAAAGAACGTCTTGTAATTGAAGGCAGAATTGTTGAAGATTTCGGTGTAACAACCCTTTTATCTTTAGTAACAAAAATAATATTAGCACCGCCAGTTTCTTCTACCTTGGTTCTTGTTGCGGAGTCAAGATACATATTTTCATTATAGCCCTGTTTATGTGCATCAACTATCGGATGAAGGCTCATTGCATAGTTTAAGCCGGCTTTTATATGCCCTGTTCCATGAGGAGCAGCTCTATCAAAATCAGGAACTCTTAAAGTAATTGGTTTAGCTCCGCCTTTAAAATAAGGACCTACAGGGGACGTGAATATTCTAAATTGGAATTCCGAAGCCGGTTTTACTCCCATTACCGGGTTTATACCAAACATATATGGTCTTATGTATAAAGAAGCTCCCGAACCGTATGGAGGAACATAGTCTATATTTTTTTTCACGGTTTCAACTACTGCTTCTATAAATCTGTCCTCCGGGAATACCGGCATCTCAAGATAACTGCAGGAATCAGCCATTCTCTGTGCATTCAAATCCGGTCTGAAGCATACGACTTTTCCATCAATAGTTCGATAGGCTTTCATTCCTTCAAAGCAAGTCTGAGCATATTGCAAGACGCAAGCGCATTCGTTCATAACAATATTTTCATCTGTTATAATAGCACCTTCATCCCATTTGCCATCTTGATAATTAGCTACAAATCTGTAATCGGTTTTTATATAACCAAAACCTAAATTGGCCCAATCAATATTCTTTTCCATACTGTCTCCTTCGATAATAATATTATATAATAAAAAAAGGAGTTTTATATTTTAATAAAACTTATAAGTATAAAAATAACATAATAATACCGGACAAATAAAATATTTGTCCGGTATTTATTATATTTTCAAGACAAAATTTAAGCTTCAACAGGAGCTTCTTCTGTAGTCGTTTCAGCTTCAGCAGCCTGAGCCGCTTCTTCAGCTTTTTTTGCTTCTTCTTCAGCCTTTTTAGCTTGAGCTTTTTTAGATAATTTAACAGTTTCTTTCTTTTTGTAGTTTAAAGAACCATCTTCATTACAGTTTGTAATCAAGTATTTAACAGTTTCTGTCGGTTGTGCACCTTTTGAAACCCAAGAAAGAGCAGATTCTTTGTTTAATTTCATTTCTTTCGTCTTAGGATTATACCATCCTAATTCTTCTACAGGTCTGCCTTCTCTTTTAGTTGTAGAATTGATAACAATTATTCTGTAAGATGGATTTTTTTTAGCTCCGGTCCTTTTTAATCTAATTTTTAACATTTGTTTTTCCTTCTATTACTTTTGTTACGTGAATGGCACAAATGAACTTGAAACATCTGTCCCTAGCCGCTACTATACAAGGGGTTTAGAGGATTAACCCGAGTATATTTAATAAATAACCATAAAAATGCCTTAAAATCAAGTAATTGTTTCTATATGTTAAAACTTTTTCTGGAACCTTCTTCGTGATATACACCACCACCGCAAATTGTTTCTATAACTTTTAGTACAAACTCTCTTGAAGCATCTGTGTTATTTAAGAAAAATTCTCTATTTGAAAGGTGTTTTATTTTAAAAATGGAATTTTGTGTTTTATCAGCTGGAACATAAAGTGAAGCGACCTCTTTATCTAGAAGAATTTCCATCATATCTTTTCTGGAGGTAATTCCTTCCATAAGTTCGTTATAATTACCATTTATAGCCATAATACGGCCGGAAAACATTGGCGGTGCGCTTTCCCTGAAAAGAGCTTGCGGCTCATAGTTACAACGGGTTGTTAAGCTTATTGTATGCCATAAAATGTTGATAACTACGACCGTTTTATCTTTATCATAATCTACATATATATTTTGTGTTGTAATTCCTCTTGAAGCAAAAGATTGTTTTAAAGTGTCTGTTATAGCTTTTAGATTATCGATCATTTCAACGAAAATTTCCGCAGTATTCAAAGTTGCGTGCTGATAGTCTAAAAATTGCTTATACATATGTGTAGAAACCAGGCCTATGCGCTCTTGAATTAGTGTGGATTTTCGAGAAGATGTCTCGGAATTATTAAAACTTTCGTAGCCTTTACTCAAACTTATAAAGCCTCCTTATATAATTTTACACTCAAACTGATATCAATGTAAACAAACTTATGTAAATTTTTGTAACAATTTTACAGAAAAAGTGTTACTAACTTGAAAAATGTGGAATGTAAAAAGTATAGAGTAATAGGTTAGCCTTAAGAAAGGAGATAGTAAATTATGGAAATTCTTAATTTAATATTATTTGGATGTGTATTCTATCTTGCATTAATTGGAATACCAAGCTTATGCGAAAAAAAACATTAATATCTTAGTTGAGGAGACGTGATAATTTGCCGTCAGAAGAAGCAAGGGCAAGCTTTTGCTCTTCTGATTGGATGTTGACTGCTGTTATTTCTTCTTTTTTTACAATATCAATAAATAATTTTTCAAATAGGATATAGATTATTTTAGCTTGATTATTATATTTTTGAAGCATTGCAAGTGTATCATTTATAATAAGCAAAGCTTCTTCAATATTATTTTCTATAAGTTTAAGTTTTGCCATAAAATATTTAGCAAGTGTTAATATATTAAAAATTGCAGAATGCTCTGATTTTTCAATTATATCAAGGTATATGCTACTGGCTTTCTTTATAAGTCCAATATTAGCATATGAATATGCAATTAAAAGATCGCAGAATAGTTCTAACTGATATTGATGAATATCAGAAGCTAAAAGTTTTGCTTGGTAAATATTTTGTGCAAACGCTTTATAATCATTTTTATGCGCAGAAAATTCTTGTAAAATAAGATATATAACTTTTGAAAAAGCGGATGCATTTTCTATATCAGATGGAGCATAGTCACTTCCACTCAGAAATTCTTGAATTGCGGTAATTGCGTCTTTATCAGGAAGGTCGTAACCAATAGAATTCTTTACAATATCAAAAAATTCATTTATATCATTATCCATAAGAAAAAGTTTAGCAAATCCGGCAAGTCTGAAAGTTTCTGCAATATGTTCTGTAAAGAAATCGAGAGAAAAGCTTGCTGGCTTTATTTTCTCTAAAATCTCCGGTTTTAGGACTCCAGCCAAATCTTTAGCAACTTCTGTACATTGAGCGAAATCTCCAATATTAAACAGGATTTCTATATTTATTAAAGATAAAAGTAAAAACCTTGTATTTATTGCTCCATCTACAATAAGAGTCGGGTGTTCCATGCGGCTTAAAATATTATGAAGAAGCGTGAGAGCTTCGGTATAGTTAGATGAAATTAATGCTCCTTGTAGCATAAGATTTGAAAGTTTTACAATTTTATCATTATCACCTTCTTGAATGGCATCCATTAAAAGCACTTTTTCAATAGAATAAATTTTTTCTGGGGAATAACCATACAATGTAAGTAATATATTTTGAAAAACTTCTTTTTTGTTATTTTCAATATCTTCTTCTGAAATATTTTTTTCGATGTGTTCTATAAGTGATAAAAATCCAAGACAATTTTTTAAATAAGCATCATAATCTCCAGAATTCATAGCGAATTGTGAATTACGCCAAAGCAGCAGGTATTCTTCTTTGAATAATGCGAGTTTCCCCATTGTAAGAAGCATTAAAGTATCGTCTAGCTCTTTTCCTATTTTAGAAAGTATATTTTTACACAAAAATTCTAAAGCTTGTTTTTTTAAAGAAGCGTCCAGTATTGGTTTAATAAGATTGTAATTGTTTATATGGATTACGTTTTCTTTTATATATGCAAAACCTGCTTGTTCAAGAATTTTTGCGTTTTTTTTGACCTCTTTAATACCAAGTGTTTCAAGCAGCTTGAAATCCAATCTTGCACCTAAGCAGGCCGAATAAGCTAAAATCATTGAAATCTCGCTGTTTGCCCCGATATGTTTTAATCTTGCCTTAAGAAGTCCATTTAGATCATTGGGGAGCACGATAGAGTTATTGTTTCTTATCAGCAGCCTGTTTTCAAAGTTTATTAATATTTCTTTTTCTGTTAAATATTTCAAGGCATTATTGTAATACAATAGAGAACCGTTAAAATTCGCTTTTATTTTTTCAAAATAAAACGAGTTTATAAAATCAGAGGCTTCTTCTTTGATTGTTGATAAAATAGTCTCAATGGATGTTTTTTGAAGAACATACTCGCTGTAGTTATCTGTTCTTAAAAGATTTTTGATTTTGGAATGAAGAGCTGTTTCGCTTTCTGTGACAAATACAAAATTAACATTTATGTTTTTAAATCGGTCAAAATATAGCTCTAATGTTTGAATGGAAGTATCATCCATATATTCAAAACCTTCAATGATTATAATACAGTTTTTTAATGAAGCTAAGAAGTTACCAAAATCTTCCATATAAGCAAATCGTGCATCTTCTGGAGAAGCTGCTTTTCTGGGTTTTGCAATTAATAATTCTTGTAAATTATTAAAACTTTTGTTGTTAAAATTTGGTAGGGAATTTGTTTTTGTGACAGGTAGTCCATAGTAGTCTTTGAAAATTTCAGACAAAACTCCCCATGGTTTGTAGTTTAATTCTTCAGTACAGGCTACATGAATAACTTTAAACCCTTTTTCTTTATAAAAATTATATATGTCTGCCGTCGAAACTTCTAACGGATGTGTGCTTCGTAAGGCAATTATTTTATTATTATCAATGTTATCAAATAAATTTATTGCCGATGCTTTTTTAAACTTACATTTTGCATTAATGTCAAATACTTTAAAGCTATAAATATCATCACTATCTTCTAATTTTTGTTTGGGAATGTCTCTTATATTAACCACAGGGGTGTTCTCTTCTGTTTTGTCTGTTGGAGGTAAGACATAGTTTTCCAAAAGAATTTCGTAAAACATTACACTTTTGCCATCTTTTTCTATAGAGTAGAGAGAATCTGTTTTATAATCTTTATTTATACAATCATAAGTATATTGATCAAGAATAATTTGCATACCTCGCAAATAAGTTTTTTCTTCTTTTTTTACATTTAACAATTTGACGTTATTTTCAAGATTGCTTTCTTCCAGTAAATTTTCTGCTCTCTTTTTTATGATAGTAATATTAAGTCTCAAAGGTGTTCCAAGTTCTTTGATGGCTTTACTATTTATATTTGCAAAAGCATTTATAATCTTTATAGCAAGTCTTACTGCCTTATTGACAGAGGTTGGAAAAGACAGTTCTTTATTGAAATTAATTACAAAAATATCATTATAAATAATAACTTGCCCTTCTATAGATTTTAATTGTGCAGTTAAAAGATTTTTTAAACGAAAATAGAATTTTGAAAATAATTCTTGTGAGCCTAAAAGTTTTCTTATTCCTTTTAAAGCTGAAAATTTTATAACCATTGATGCAAATTCATCGGTTTCGCATTCTTGGTAAGCAATGCTATTTTTAACAGGAAAGCCGCATTTACATTTTTCTTGAGTTGTTGAAATTGTTTTTCCGCATTTTGAGCATTTTGTTAAAATTATGTAACCACACTTTTTACAGACTGCGCTCTCGTTTAGATTGTGACAATTAGGGCATTCCAGAACGAGCACCTTGTGACAATGAGGACATATTGTAGTATTATCAGCTATATTTTTATGACACTTAGGACATTCCATATTTTAAATTATAGTCTAAAAAGAGAGTTTATACCATAATATACATAGATGAACGACTCAATATTTAATAAAAAATAACCTGTTTACCAGAGAGAGGTAAGCAGGTTATTTTTTAATAAATAAAAATTAATATCTGTAATGTGCAAATGCCTTATTAGCTTCTGCCATTCTGTGGGTATCTTCACGTTTTTTACAAGCAGCTCCGTTGCCGTTAGAAGCATCAATAATTTCGTTTGCTAGTTTTTCAACAAAAGATTTTCCACTTCTGTTCTTTGCAGCAGAGATGATATTAGAAGATGCCAGTGCAAAACCTCTGTCAGGTTTTACATCAATAGGTACCTGGTAAGTTGAACCACCGATACGTCTTGCCTTAACTTCTAATAAAGGAGTTGCATTTGTAACAGCTTTTTGGAATACTTCCAATCCTTTTTCATTAGTTCTTTCTTCAACTTTTGAAATTGTTGAATAGAATATTTTTTCAGCAAGTGACTTTTTACCGCGTCTCATAATTCTGTTGATAAATTTAGAAACATCAACGCTGTTGTAAATAGGGTCAGCTGCAGGAATTCTTTTTTCCGGTTTAGATCTTCTAGACATTATTTCTTACCTCCTTTAGCTCTCTTAGCCCCGTATTTAGAACGGCTTTGTGTTCTGTTTGCAACACCTGCTGTATCTAAAGTACCGCGAACAATGTGATATCTAACACCAGGAAGGTCTTTAACCCTTCCGCCTCTAATAAGAACAACGCTGTGTTCTTGAAGGTTGTGTCCGATACCCGGGATATAAGAAGTTACTTCAAATCCGTTAGTAAGTCTGACTCTGGCAACCTTTCTCAAAGCAGAGTTTGGTTTTTTAGGGGTTGTTGTGTAAACCCTTGTACATACGCCGCGTCTTTGTGGACATTCCATTAAAGCCGGCGATTTGGTTTTGTCTTTTAGCTTTTTACGTTCTGAACGCACAAGCTGGTTCATAGTAGGCATAATTTTTCTCCTTTTACCTATTCTTTTGTAAACTGTGCCATATAGAATTGTTTGATTAAGAAAAAAAAATAATCTTTAAAAATTCTTTCGGCTTTTCGGGATTGACATTTTTAATTTATTCAATAATAAAAGTTGCTGTTTTATCCCGACCCTAAGCCGTCAAATCCGGCAAGAAAATTTCGACTAGGGTATCTTAATCGTAGGACGAACATGTTTTTGTGTCAATAAATTCAACAAACTCTGTGTAACAAATTGTAATGAACTAACGTGTTTAATTTTTCTATTATTGACTTGGTATTTTATTTACAGTATTTTGGAATTGTACGTTTGTACAATTTTTGTTATTAGATATATAAAATTTAGGGAAGAGGACATGGATTTTACAACACTAACTATCGACGTTTTAAAATTGCTATCATTTGCCGGCAGCTATGGCATAGGGATTATATTGTTAACTGTAATTGTAAGACTGGCTATGTGGCCGTTAGGACTCTCACAACAACGTTCAATGCGGACAATGCAAATGCTTCAGCCGAAGATGAAGGCTATTCAAGAGAGATATAAGAGTAATCCTCAGGTAATGCAGCAGAAAATGATGGAGTTCTATAAAGAACATAAATTTAATCCAATGGCAGGATGCTTTCCGCTTCTTATTCAAATGCCGATATTCATTCTGTTATACTCATCTTTAATGAGCCCGCAATTTATTCAGATGGCAGGAGACTCTCAATTTTTGTTTATAAACAGGCTTGATGCTACGCTTAAAACTTCAGCTGGAGTATCTAATAACGGAACATTCGGGCTTTCAAAATATGATACTTTTATGACCGGTAAAACGGCAACAGTATACTTAAAGGGAGTTGACGAACCGTTAGAAAATGTAAAAATAGAAAAACCTAATAAGGCAGTTGAAGTTCAAGGAGAGTTAAAACCAGGTGAACCAGCTGATTTTAAAGTAAGCCTTGACAGTTTGAATCTTAAGTTCAGCCAGCTTGATCAAATAGAGAAAGCAGATATTCAAGTAACGGACATTCAGACAAAAGAATCCGAACAAATGACTTTTGTCAGGAAGGATGGCATCTTGATAAGTACTATTCCTACAAAAGAAGTGAAAACTTCCTTCCATTATGATGTTTTACTTTTAATAATTTTATTTGCTGTTACTATGGTATTTTCTCAAAAAGCTATGATGGCAATGAATAAAAATATTCAGCAAGACGAAGCTCAAAAAGCAATGCAGAAATCTATGAATACATTTATGCCAATTATGCTTACGTTTACGTTTGTTATAATTCCAATTCCGGCAGGTGTTCTTTTATATTTGATCTCGAGTAATATTTTTCAGGTAATCCAAACAGTTATAATCAATAAACAATTGGAAAAAGAAGATGCAAAAAAAGATGCCAAGGTGGATGATGTAGACTTAGCAAATGCTAAACAGATAAAAGAAAAGGGCTAATAAAAAATTGTAGAAAATAAGAAGCGAGATTATAAAATATAATCTCGCTTCTTGTTTTTGTTTAATAATATTGTTTATCTGCTTAAAAGTTTTGATGTAATTATAAATAGATTTACCATTCCAAAACCAAGGAACGCTCCAGCTATAACGTCAATTGGGTAGTGGACTCCCAGCCAGAGCCGTGTTACAGCAACAAGTAGAATCCATAGGCTAAATAGAATAATTAAGAAATATTTCCAAAAGTCGGATTTAACATAATGGATTACGAGATATATTAAAATACCGTAGAAACACATTGTTGTAGAGGTATGACCAGATGGAAAACTAAACTCTGGATATGCAAGAGGTCTTTCTCTGCAGACAAAATTTTTGATAAAAATGGTTAGTACGTACGTTGCTTGTGTGAAAAATATTAACAAGAATGTTTTCATATAGTGTTTATGAGAAATAAGAACGCTTCCTGCTGCGATTTCAGGCCATAGCATTTGATAAGAACGACCGAATTCTGTTACAAATTGTGCAAATGATACTGGATACGGAGAAAGTGCTAATCTTACTGAATGAAGAACATTTGCGTCAAATTGAGTTAGTCCAGGCATGTAAAGAACAAGAACTGTAAGTATTGCAAAGACTACAACAGATATTATTACATAATTTACATTTAATGCTATTCCGTATTCTTGATGTTTTGCCATAAAGTTTTCCTCTTATTTAAATATTTATTATTTAAGATTGTATATTATTTTTAATAAAGCGATATCTGCTTACTAAGTATATTATAAAATGATAAAGTTTACAATTTAGTTGCTGTATTTAACAACATTAGTTATCGTATTACCCAAAGTATATGTATGCCAGGAAATATACCGTCATCCAGAGGGCGAAAATAACCATTTAGTGAGCCCGAAGGATCTCATGCAAGCATCTAACCAACCCCTTATTTACTTATTTACTTATTTACTTATTTACTTATTTACTTATTTACTTATTTACTTATTTACTTATTTACTTAATCCCCCCTCTATTCTCTAGTCTCTAGTCACTAACTACAACAACTGCAGCGCAATACTCGGCGTCTGGTTTGCTGTTGCAAGAAGTGTGGCAGAAGCCTGTTGTAAAATCTGCATTTTTATATATTCAGAACTCTCTTTTGCTATATCAGCATCACGAATGGTTGATTGAGAGGATGTTAAATTTTCAATACTTATGCCCAGAGACTCTATTGCTGATTCCAAACGGTTTTGATTAGATCCAAGGTCTGTTTGAAGTTCACTTATTTGTTTTAAATAATTATCCAAACTTGCAAGAGCCCTCTTTGCATTCGCACTTGTTAAAACATTTATATCTATTCTTCCTATAGTATAATCTATATTGAAAGATATTTTTGAATCTTCTCCTGAATTTATCCCTACTTGCATTGTAATTTCAAGACCTGTACCGGCATTTTGGGCAGCAGAAAAAGAAGGTAATACCCCATCAGCAATTAATTTATTGATTTCCGTCATTGTAACACCTTTAGGTTCTCCGTCATATGAACCTCTGCCAATACCAGAAATAGATCCTGTAGTTTCTGTATTAAAATAGCTATCAGCAAAGCTAATTTTATAATAAGTTTCTCCCACTAAACCGCCAACGTATCTATTTCCAGATGTATTTCCTAATGCATAACTATTGATAATACTCACATTTGCATTATCAGAAACATATCCCAATAAACCGCCTACAGACTCATCACCTTTAACGTTGCAATCTGCAAAGCTGTTAATTATATTTCCTCTGGTTCTTCCTGTCAAACCTCCTATTCCCCAGGCGCTTGTGCCTCCTGATACATTACTTTGCGAATAACTGTTTATTATATCATTTTCAATAAATCCTGCTAGTCCGCCTGCATATTGATAAGAAGCGCTAAGATTACAAATTGTATAACTACCTGTTATAGTTCCTCCCCACCCGACTAAACCACCTACATAGCCTCTCCCGGAAGCATTGCCAAAAGCACAGCAATCTGTAATATCACCATTAGACTGACCGGCCAATAAGCCCATATGGGTATATCCTGAAATATTTCCTTCTACATAACAATTTATAATATCACCGTTAGTGCTTCCAACTATACCGCCAATCAATGTTTTTCCCGTGACATTAACATTTTCTAAACCAACATTTTTTATTACAGAAGAACTACCGCCCCCGCTGAATAATCCCTGATTATTGTCATTAGGTTTGTTAATAGTCAAGTTTTTAATAACATACCCGTTTCCATTTAATTCTCCGTTAAACGTGCTTCCTTTCCCAATAGGCTGCCATTCAATTCCAGCTAAATCAATATCATTCATCAAAATATATTTACCTGAAAGCCCAATATTTTGGAGTTCTTCTGCTGTTTTTATAATAGTGTAGCCCTGTGCGATAGCTTCTTCTTCAGTTAATTTTTCTACAGGCGTAATAAATCTATCAGACTTTTCTAATAACTTTATTCCATTGTATTCTGTATTAGAAGAAATTCTTGCAATTTCAGCAGCTCTTGCATCAATTTCAGATTGAATTGCTTGAAGAGAATCTTTACCATAAGTACCATTTGCTGCCTGTTCTGCCAAATTTCGCATTCTCTGTAAGTGAGCCGTTATCACATTTAAGCTGTCACTTGCTGTCATTATCAAGTCCAAACCCATGGTAGCATTATCCAAGGCTACATCGTATGAAGAGAGCTTTACATCCATATTTCTTGCAATAGAATAGCCGGCAGCATTGTCCTTCGCTCCGTTGATTTTAAACCCCGTTGTCATGCGCTCAATCGCTTGATTTAGACCAAGAGTTGAGGTCTTGAGGTTTGATTGGACGATGAGGGATGAGAGGTTGGTGTTGATTTTTAGCATACCAGCCTCCTGGAGAGTTTAGGAGTTGAGGGGTTTAGAAGTTTAGAAGAAGTTAAAGATATTTTGTCACGGGAAAGCTCGTAAGAACAGGCGTTTAGAGTTACCCCTCCCCCGAAAACATGGCTATAAGCGGGTTTGAGATGTAGGGTATAAATACACATTAATAACTGCTCTGCTAACTTCTTTGACATACAATCATATCCTTGATTATTATACTTTATTAATGCCACATTCTCAAAAAACGGTAACACGTTAACGATTGTTTTTTTACAAAAATTTACAAACTGATTCAGGTTGATTCAACAAGTTTTCTCAACCCAAAACTTGTTTTTGTAAATTGAACAAGAGTATACTTTCAAACCTGATATAATAAAGTGGTGTTTTAAAAATTTTATTCTACAAACCTTCCCATTGCACGGAATTTGTTATATCTTCCATTTCTTAATTCTTCTGAAGATTTTGTCGATAGTTCATTTAAAGCTTTCATAATAGAATTTTTCATACTTTCAGAGACAATATTATAATCTGTATGAGCTCCGCCCAATGGTTCCGGAATTTCTTCATCAATAATACCGAGTTCTAATAAATCTTTAGAAGTAATTTTTAACGCCTCTGCAGCATCTGCAAACCTTGATGCATCACGCCAGAGAATTGAAGCGCATCCTTCCGGAGAAATTACTGTATAATAAGCGTGTTCAAGCATCATAACTCTATCTGCTACAGCAAGCCCTAAAGCTCCGCCGCTGCAGCCTTCTCCGGTAATTATCGCAACTATTGGAACATTAAGCTTCGACATTTCCATAAGATTAACTGCAATAGCTGCCCCTTGTCCGGTTTCTTCTGCTTTAATTCCGGGATAGGCACCGGGTGTATCAATCAGAGTAACAATAGGCAGATTAAATTTATTGGCGTGTTTAAATAATCTCAAAGCTTTTCTATAACCTTGAGGTTGAGGCATTCCAAAGTTGTACTCTAAATTTTCTTTTGTAGTTTTTCCTTTTTGTATGCCAATTAACATAATAGGTCTACCGCCAATTTTTGCCAGACCTCCGATAATAGCTCTATCATCCATCCCCTCTCTGTCCCCGTGAAGTTCTATGAATTCATCACACATAAAGTTCACATAATCAAGGAACTTCGGGCGTTCAGGATGTCTTGCGATTTGTAGTTTCTGTGATGGTTTCAATTTTGAATACAACTCCTTTTTATAATCTTGAGCCTGACGTTCAAAGTTTTCTATTTGGCTGTCTAAATCCATGCCGGATTCTTCGCTCATTTTTTTTAATTCATCTATTTTCTTTTGTATTTCAACGATCGGTTTTTCAAAGTCTAAAACTGTTGCCATATCTTTTTATACTCCGTGCATATCTAAAATATTAGCGAGTGTTTTCCTCAAATTCTTCCTCTTAGATACTATATCCACCTGACCGAATTTCAGCAGGTATTCTGCAGTCTGGAAATCATCCGGAAGTTTTTGTCTTATAGTTTGTTCAATAACTCTTCTGCCGGCAAAACCTATTCTGGCTCCTTGCTCTGCGATTATAATATCGCCTAAAGTTCCGAAACTCGCTGTAATTCCGCCGAATGTAGGTTCAGTAAGCAGGTTAATGTATAATAATCCGGCCTCATCTAATCTTCCGACTGCGCAAGAAGTTTTAGCCATCTGCATAAGACTCAAAGCGCTTTCCTGCATTCTGGCACCGCCGGATGAAGTTATTGCAAGCATCGGGAGCTTAAGTTCAAGCGCTTTTTCCATAATACGTGTAACTTTTTCGCCTACAACGCTTCCCATTGAACCGCCCATATAATCGAAATCCATTACTGCGGCTGCAATTTTATGCCCCATAATATTCCCGATGCCGGTAATTACAGCTTCATCAAGCCCTGTTTTTTCGTGTGCTCTTTTTAAACGTTCTGAATAAGGTTCTGTGTCGATGAAATTTAAAGGGTCGCAGGGAAGGACATTTTTGAACATTTCCTCAAAACTTCCTTCATCGAAAAGCTGTTTTATTCTTGTTTTTGCATTTATTCTAAAATGGTAATCGCAATGAGGACAAACCATTAAGTTATCTTCAAGTTCACTTTTTAAAATTTGAGAATCACAATGAACACATTTAGTCCAAAGTTCAGGAGTTTCTAAATCAATTCCTTTCATTTCTTTTGCACGTCGTTCTATTTGTGCTTCGCGTCGTTTTTCAAACCATTCCTGTATTGTCATATATACACATCCGATTAATTATATTCCACCTTCTTATTCTACATCAAAAATATGAAATGTGAATAGTAAATTAATATTCTACTTTGTTATTAATTTTGCGGGTATAAAAATTTATAAATAGCATAAAAAAAAGGAATCCCTTACAGAATTCCTATGGTTGTTTTTCTTTTTTTTTGCGTGTTCTCGTCTCTAATTCCTCGCATTTCCCGTGTTTATTTTAGACCTAAATCCCCTCGCCACTTAGTCCAGCAGCGCCTCTAATATCCTAGCGTTCTTATCTGCTAATGTGTTTTGTCGTACTTGAGATCTTGTGATGTAGCTTCTTAATGCTTCACGAATAAGTTCTGAACGTGATCTGCTTTCATTTTCTGCTACTTGATCAATTTTACCTAAAAAACTTTCAGGCATTGAAATCAAAACTCTTGCCATAATAATGTACTCCTTTTATCCTCTGTATTATTATTTTGTTACTTGTATATATATAAAGTATTTCTAAGATAAAAAATTGCCTTTTTTACTTTAAATATTAAGTTTTGTAAAGTTGCATATATCTTTTCTATAATACAAGCCATTAAAGTTAATATTTTCGGCTTCTTCATACATCTTCTTCACAGCTCTTGAGGATGTTAAGGCAGATGATGTCAGTACTAAAACCGAACCATAATCAGCTTCAAGCTCTAGATATTTATTTTTTTTAATTGAAGGATAAAAGGATAAGCAAGTATTATCATCAATTGTGTCAAGGCCTTGTATTACATTTTCTTTATTTTCTTTATTTTTACAAGTTAAAACAAGGGAGGATGCATAACAATTTTTATAATGAATAGCATCCACTTCATCGCTAAAAGAACCTATAACACAAGATATAAACAATGAAACCAAATCTTCATCCAGAACTTCTAAGATAGCTGCAGCATCACAATCCTGCATAAAAGAATGCCAGCCCAGTACATATATTCTGCCATCATCACTTAAAATTCCGTTTATGCCCAAAATTCCCAAATACGGATTTCCTTCTATTTCAAAGTAATCTAGGGTTGGATAAATTACATTATCCATAAGATAATATACTTGTTCAATAGAAAGTTTATAGTTTGGTGCGCAGGCCCCCATTCCGCTTGTTAATTGCCCGCCGTTTCCTTCAAGGGAATGTTTGTAAGTTATAGAAGAACCAAACGGTAATGCCTTATAGCCATCTGTTATTGTATAAAATGAAAAAGGTGTTCCATATATATAATCTTCAATAAGAATTTTTGCATTTTTTTCTATAAAACTAGTTTCAACATTTTTCTTTGCTATCTGGTACGAAGTAAAAATGGCTGCACTATTTTGAGCATTTGTTTTTAACACAAAAGGATTTTTTAAATTTTTGATATAGTCGAGAACCATGCTTTGTTTCTCAAAAATGCCGAATTTAGGTGTCGGTATTCTTAATTTATACAATATTTTTTTAGCTAATGCTTTATCAAAAATAAGATTAGCAGCTTCTGCAGAAGGAGCAAAAATTGGCTGATTATTTTGCATAAATAATGATACAATATCTGTTTTTAAAGATTTTGAAGATATTGGAATTGTCAATTCGATACCGTTTTCGACTACAAATTCCAAAAGTTCTTTAGAATTATCCTCTCTAATATCAATACATTGTGCAAATTCCTTCAGTGTATCACTGCCTGGTGTTATGAAGATATCATGATCTTTTGAGAGCTTTTTAGCAAGTGCATATTCCTTAGCACCGTTTCCTATAATAAAAATTTTCTTTCGCATAAAGCAATTATAACATAGAAATAGTCTGTAATGCAAAGATAAAAGGCTGGTTAAAACCAGCCTTTATTGCAAAAATATACCTTTGTTAAAGAACATACTATGCTTCTATATGTTCTTCTGCTGATGGTTCCGTATTTTCACCCTTGAATTCTTCAGGTGCAGAAACTGTTTGGATATTATCGCACTCTTCTGCAAATACTTCTTCCTGAACAACTTCGCTTTCAGTTTCTTCAGGAATAGGTTCTTCTTCACTATCTATTTTTTCAGCTTTTAAAGCTGCTTCAATTTCTTCTTCATCTTTAGCTCTAATAACAGGAATTGAAAGCATTAGTGCAACCTGATCTCCTTCCTGTTCAAAGTTTAATTCAAGAAGTTCTTTATCCATCTCAACATAACGAGAAAGCAAATCAATTAATTCACCTCGCATCTGCTCAAGAATTTTAGGCGTAAGATTTGTTCTATCTTGCATCAAAACAAGCTTTAACCTGTTTGTTGCAACAGACTTGGAAGCATCATCCGATTCTTCTTGAGGGCGGAAGAATTTAGCCACTGTATTATATAAATCGGTAAGAATTCCCATTCTACACCTTCGCTTTCAGTTTTGAAAATGCATTCTTTATTTTTGCCATAAAACCCTTTGGTTCGTCTAAATCCAAGAACGGAACTTCTTCTCCTAAAATACGAAGCGCAACATTTCTATAAGCTTTTCCTGCAAGTGCGTCCTCATCATTAACGATAGGCTCACCTTTATTTGTTGATGTTATAATTCCGGTATCTTCTGGGATTATACCGATTAGAGGGCAGGAAAGAATTTCTACTACATCATCCACACTCATCATATCGTTTGATTTAATTAAACTCGGACGAACTCTGTTCAAAAGGAGTTTGTAGCTTGTGATTTCTTCTTTTGCTTCTAAAAGCCCTATGATTCTATCTGCATCACGTATAGCTGACATTTCAGGTGTGGTTACGACAATTGCTTCACTAGCACCTGCAACAGCATTTTGGAATCCTTGTTCAATACCCGCCGGGCAGTCAACAAGTACAAAATCATTTTCTTCTTTTAATGTATCGCAAATTTCTTTTAATTGTTCCGCGGTAACAGCGGTTTTGTCTCTTGTCTGTGCTGCTGCAAGAAGTGACAAATTAGGATTTTTTTTGTCTTTAACAAGTGCCTGCTTCAACTTACAGCGTTCTTCTATAACGTCAACAATTGTATATACAATTCGGTTTTCAAGACCTAATAACAGGTCTAAGTTCCTTAACCCTAAATCCGTATCTATAAGAACTACTTTATATCCGTCTTTTGCAAGGGCAGTACCGATATTTGCGCTTGTTGTTGTTTTTCCTACTCCGCCTTTGCCGGATGTGATTACTATTACTCGACCAGTCATTAATCTCTCCTTAACTTTTTATAAATAACTATTTTACCATCTTCTATTTGAGCTTCTTCAGGAGTAAACTCATTTGTTTTTTGAACGTATGGGACATTTAAAGTATCGTTGCGCCTAGCATATAACCCGGCAATTCTTAATTGAATTGCATTGAGTTTTAAGGCTCTTACTTTTGCAGTGATATTTCCCATAGAACCGGCATGAGCTATACCGCCTAATATACCCCATACAGTAATATCACCTGTGGCTACAATTTCGCTTCCAGGATGTGCATCACCTATTATTAAAATGTTTCCTTCATAAGTAACAGTTTGACCAGAACGCAAGGTTTGGTTTATATACAATGTCGGAAGAGATTCTGTATTAACGGAATTCTCTTCTACACCTTGTGGTAAAACATCTCCTGTATCAAGCAGTATGTATTTACTTGCGTCTTCGTTTTTTAGAATACCTTCATTTACGGCTAAAGCTTCAAAATCTGCACTGAAGTTTTCTGCCGGAATAATTTCAGATAATTCTTGTGTTGTTTGTTCATCATAGATATCTTCAACGCCATCTGTTGTTTCTATAGAATTATTAACATTTGTTGTTTCAGGTTGTATTTCAACGACTTTTCCCTCTTCTTTTACAACTACTGCTTCTTCTTTAATTTCTTCAACAGGAGTAGTTGCCACAAACGAAGGAGCTGCATCATTTGATATTTCTGATAATACTATTCCTAAGCTTACTGCGGAAGCTTCTGTTTGTTCGGATTTAGTGTCTATAAATGCAATAGATGCATCCATTGATTCAATAAGAGCTTTTATACTCAAAAGCTGTGATTGTTTTAAATCTAAGTTCCCGAGTTTCAAACAAATTCGTTTACCTTTAACATCAGGGTGCTCCATGATAGAACTCAATTCAAAAACCAGCTGAGTTGTATTTTTTGCGTTGCTTAGATCAATAATAAAACCGTTCTCAGTAAAACCTTTTTCCATTTATAATTCCCAAATAATCTGCCACTGGTTTTAGAATATCTTAAATAAATTCTCATATCAATAATATGTGACAGAATGTTAATTTTTTTTTAGAGTTTGTAAATAGAGGTTAAACAACTTTTTTAAGAGATTCAAAAACCTCTTTAGAAATTAACCCTTCTTGAACATCTTGAGACAATATTTCTAAAGCTTCTTCTCTTTTCATTGCATCTTTATAACTTCTCTTTTCTGTAAGAGCAGAATATTTATCAGCAGCTGTTAATACCTGTAATGCAGTATCCGGCATAAAATCATTTGTAATCTTTGGATACCCATTGCCAACAGGTGTCTGATGGTGGTATTTTATAAGATTTAGAACATTCTCATTAATCCCTTGTTTTGATAAAAGCTCATAACCTAACTCTGAGTGTAAAGCCATTATCCTTTTTTCCTCATCTGTTAATTTTCCTTTTTTATTTAAAATTTTTTCAGGGATTAAAACTTTTCCATAATCATGCAGCATTGCTGCTTGCTGTAAATCAGTTGGATTAATCTGAGATTTTATATTTTGGGGAAGTGCTGAATATATTTTTGCGGCTATTATACGCGTATCAGTTAAGTGGCCTTTTTTTAATTTTTCAAGCTCCAGATCATTAATTTTCAAAGGAATTTTATTTTGATTTAAAATATTCCTGATTTCAGGATTTAATTTTGCAATATTTGTTATTGTATTTTTATTCCAAATATCACTATTTACTGAATTAGAACTAAATGAATCCGTTGGAGCTTCAAAGATGCCGGGTGAGACAGCAGACTTTGACCGGAATTGGATTCTGGGAAATGTAATATTATTCAGTATGGGGGTATTATATATCTGGTTCATTCTTTTCTTCAACTTCACACTAACTAAATATTGTTATAGTTATGTAAAGTATTTATTTAATGTAAAATTGACTTTTTTAAATCAAAAATTTACAAAGTGTTACATTTTTATTTTTGGGCGCCAAATATATATTAATTTATCAAGTGAAAAACGTTTAAAACCATTTTTCTCATAAAACTTTACGGCAGAACTGTCAGCATCAAGAATGATAGAGGTATTATAAAGTTGTTTTATCATATTTAAAAAACTAGTACCTATATATTTATATAGAGGAGCTGTTGAATAAACATTTTTTGGATGTACCTGCAAATAATTAAGTCGAATCGGAGAAATATTATCTGTTACTTCTACTTCTCCAATACATAAAATATCTCTATCGTTAATTTTATCAAAATTATTATTTTGTTTTGTAAGCGCAAAAATTTTATGTGTATTTTTACTGGTATAACCCGCCGCAATAGAAATTGCTGTCAATGCTATAGTGGACGCATAAGAATCTTTATCTGCCCAAAACTTTGTAATATTTGCAAGAGCTTTTAAATCGTTTCTCTCATTTGGCTCAATTTCTACAAAAGAAATTATTTCAGGAGAAAACGTTTTTTTTTCGTTATCAAATTTTTTAATATTAGTTTGAGTTATAAATTTTGCACCGAAATTTATATTATGACATTTTAACATAGTATTCTATTTAAAACTGAGACAAAATTTTTTTTGCTAGTTTATTTCATAAACTAACAATCCTTTTAATCGATTTTAATTTTGGTTTGTGTTATAATCCTCTTAAGAAATGTCCGTTAGTCAAAAGGAGAAATATGAACAAAAATCAATCAATCGGTATGTACGTAATTTTAGGAATTATGGTTCTTGCATTTTTATCAATGCTGTTTTCCGGCCCGACTTCCAGTACACAAGAAATTTCGTACACGGCTTTTTTACAAAAAGTTGAAAATAAAGAAATAAAAAGTGTTGATATGGGAAAAGATTCTCTGATTGCGATTCCTGTTAACCAGCCGGAAGCGGAGAAAAAAACAACAACAAATCCTTTATATGGAGAGGTTAAACCGCCTAAATTACAGTACAAAGTAGTTCTTCCTGAAAATTCTGATGTTCTTAATAAATTAGAAGAAAATAG
>CALUVK010000011.1 GCA_944324205.1 Candidatus Gastranaerophilales bacterium
ATTGTGTTACATTAGAGTAGTTTTAATCTTACATTATTGGTTAACGGCATTTTTCAAAAAAAACTTTAACGTTTTTAAGAATTTGTTACAAAACTTAATGAATATTCGTTAATAGAGCAAAGATATAATTAAAATATTATACACAGACAAAACTATATCACGGGTTTTATTCGTGATATTATACTTTTATGGAGGATATGAATGATGATTAAATCTATAATTTTGGGTGCGGGAAAAGGTACAAGAATGAAATCCGATACGCCCAAGGTTTTGCACACAATTTTTGATAAAGCGCTTTTGGGTTATGTTATAGATGCGGTTAACGGCACAAATTTAGCTGACGAAAACTATATTATTGTCGGGCATCAGGCGGAAGAAGTAGAAAATTATGTAAAATCAAACTATCAGAATTCAAAATGTGTCCTCCAGACTCCGCAGTTAGGAACAGGGCACGCTGTAAGCATGGCGCTTCCGTATCTTAAAGATTTTGAGGGTGAAGTTATCATTTTATGCGGCGATACTCCTCTTATTACATCCGAAACGCTAAAGGAGTTTATTGAATGCCATAAATTCAATAATTCTGATATTACGGTGATGAGTGCAATTTTTGATAATCCGGCTAATTACGGGCGCATCATAAGAAACCCGGACGGAACGCTTAATTCAATTGTTGAAGAAAAAGACGCTGATATTGAACAAAAATCGGTTAAAGAAATTAATGCAGGAATATACTGTGTTAATTGGGGAAAGATTAAATCAGCATTTTCGGAGCTCAAGACAAACAATGCACAGGGTGAATATTATTTAACTGATATTATAAAATGGGGAAATGAAAAGAAACTCAGAGTAAATGCTTATACTCTGAAAAATAATGAAGAAATATTCGGCATAAACTCCAAGGCAAATTTATCCGAAGCGTGCAGACTATTAAACCGCAGAGTCGTAAAACAGCACCTTGATAACGGTGTAACAATTATTGATCCTGATACTACCTGGATAAGCCCGGAAACAGAAATCGGAGCAGATACAGTAATTTACCCCTCCTGCTATATAAACGGAAAAAATAAAATCGGTTCTCACTGCAAAATCGGCCCCTTTGCTCACTTAAGAGGGGATGTTATATTAGAAGATTACGTTAAAATCGGGAACTTTGTTGAAGTTAAAAAGACAACAATTAAATCGCACACAAATGCCTGTCATTTAACATACCTTGGCGACAGCGAAATCGGTTCAAACGTAAATATCGGAGCCGGTACGATTACGGCAAACTACAATCCTTTAACCAAAGTAAAAAGCAAAACAGTGATTAAAGATAATGTAAAAATCGGCTCGAATTCCGTACTCGTTGCACCTGTTACAATTGAAGAAGGAGCAAATGTCGGAGCGGTCGGCGTTATAACCAAAAATATTCCGGCCTGGGCACTTGCAATAACAAGAGCCCCGCTCAGGGTTTTAGAAAATTGGGTTAAAGGGAAATAAATTTTTCAAAAAGATTAACAAAATTCTCTTTTGTCATATCCGGAAGGATTTCGTTTACTGTCGTAATCCCTTTGACTTCTTCATGGAACAGATTTTCGAGCAGAGTTTTATCATAGCCGAAAAGAATAGAGCCATGCTGTAAAATATATCCGTTTTTTCGGCACTGTGCCGAGCCTATTATTTTTTCCCCCTGATAACAAACGTCTGCGCCGGTTGAGAGCAGCATACAATAATCGTAATGTGTTGAAACTCTTTTATTTTCACCGTATTCAAGTTTTATTCCAAGCGTATCAAAGAAATCTATCAATATTCCTGAAATTTTTTTATAAGAGTCAATTACACTTTCATGCTCGTTTGCTTTTCCGACGTAGCAGTATGTAACTTCATTATCATGCAACAATGCCCGTCCGCCTGTTAACCTTCTTACGCTATCAATTTCCCCGTTCAAAAAATCATCTTTTTGGTTTCTTCCTAAAGAAATACACTTTGGCGCCCAGCCGTAGAGACGGAATAAAGGCTCTTCTGCGTTTTTATTTATAGCTCTTTCAAGCATTTCTAAATCAAGGCGCATATTTTCCGCGCCGGAATGGATGCTGTAGCCTAAATATTTCATTTTCTTTCACGTGCTTTCTTTAAAAGCGCATCATCGCTGGTTTTTTCAGCCAGAGGCATCGGAATAAACAAATCTTTATAACGTCTTATTGCATACTGGTCAGTCATACCCGAAATATAATCAGTCACAATCTGCGGAATTTCTTCTTTATCATAGTATGATGCAAGCATTTCCGTATAATACTCAAACAATGATTTTATAATATTTTTCGCCTTTTTTTCTTCCGCTTTTGCAATCGGGTCAAGATAAACATTATCAAACATCCAGGTTCTGAGTTTTGTAACATAAAACCAGCCCTCTTCCGACATTGTAACTTTAGGCTTATCCATAGAGCTTTCAATAACATCTGTAATCATTTTTCCTAATCTTGCAGATTGGTTAGAAGAAAAATATTTTATACAATCATCAGGTAAATCGTTTTCGGATATTATGCCTGCCCTTATAGAGTCTTCAATATCGTGGTTTATATAAGCAATCTTATCCGCATATTGAACAATTTGTGCTTCCGGAGTTTTAGGCTTGTAGCCCCAGGTATGGGTTAGTATTCCGTCAACGGTTTCTCTGCATAAGTTCATATCTTCAAGAACTTCAACAACTCTCACGCTCTGGAGATTATGATGAAACCCGTTTGGAAGAAGTTCGTCCAAGGTACCCTCTCCGCAATGGCCGAAAGCTGTATGGCCTAAATCATGACCTAATGCTATAGCTTCAACCAAATCTTCATTAAGCCTTAAAGCTCTTGCCATGGTACGTCCTATTTGCGCAACTTCAAGCGTATGGGTAAGACGGGTTCGAAAATGGTCGTTATATGGTGATAAGAAAACCTGAGTCTTATGTTTGAGTCTCCTGAAAGATTTTGAATGCAGAATTTTATCTCTGTCTCTTTGAAATTCCGTCCTTATCTCAAAATGTTCGTTTCTTGGTCTTTTACGGCCTTTTGAATTAAGACATTTTGTGGCATATGGACTTAATATTTCTAATTCTCTTTGCTCTAAGCTTTCTTTAATTGTCTTGCATTCCGTGCTCATAGCTAAATTATACACGAAAGTCAATGTTTTGGCTACTCTTTGAGATTGTATTTTGAAACCAAATAGTGTATCATATTCCATAAGGAGAGAGAATAATGGAATCATTTTTTAATGCAGAATTTGTAATAAGATTATTTATGGCACTTGCCTTAGGCTTTCTTTTAGGTTTGGAAAGAGAACTTACTAATAAGTATGCGGGATTAAGGACGCATATTCTTGTATGTTTGGGAGCTTGTATTTTTACATTGATGTCAATATACGGATTTCCGACTTATGCGCACGGTGATAACATTATAATTGATAATGCAACGGGGATAAGAGACACATCCCGTGTTGCTGCGCAAATAGTTACCGGTATTGGTTTTATTGGGGCCGGAACTGTATTAAGAAATGGCCCTATGGTTTTTGGTTTGACAACAGCGGCAACTTTGTGGATAGCAGCTAGTATTGGAATGGCTTGCGGTGCCGGCATGTATGGGATTGCTATAATTGCGACTGCTTTAGCAGTTGCAGTGTTAACTCTTATAAGAATTTTTGAACGACAATTTTTGCCTTCAAGCGGTAAACAAATAAAAAGATGCAAAGTCTCTGTGTATTGTAAAGGAGAAGATGTAAAGCAAGTATATGATTTGCTTGTATCTAAAGTTGACAATATGCGAGATTTTACTTCAAAAAAATTAATAGAAAATCCCCAAAAATCAAAGGTTTCTGCTGTATTTGATTTAAGTAATAAGCGAGTAATGAATGAACTTTATAACAAACTTACAAATCTGGTTAATCCGGATTCTATAACTTTACAGGAATTGAATGATTAAAGAAAATAAAAAAAAATTAAGAGAAAAATCAAAAACTCAAATAATTATGGAATATGTGCGAACTATAGCAATATCATTTGCAGTAGCCCTTATCTTTACACTGTTGCTTTCAATGCATGCAAGAAGTGAAATGATTAAAAATCTCTATGTAAATGCTGAAGAACAGCAAAAAATGGATGAAAAAGTCGCAAAACAACTTGTTATGCAGGCAGATTTAACAAAAGACTTGCGAAACAAAAAATATGCAATATGCTTGCAGGTAGGAAATTTATATGCAACGGCGAATGATTTTGAGAATGCAGAGTTTGCTTATAAACTAGCAATAGAAAAAGCTGGTTCCGGTGTGTACACTCCTTATTTAAAATTAATAGAAGTTTATGCAGAACAAGAAAAATTTGCAGATGCCAGTGCTCTTATTAAATCAGTAAAAGATATTAAAAATAAGAAATTGATTAAATTTAAAACACGTGCATTTATCATTCTTGGCGATAAGTATTATTCGATTGGTAAATTTTTAAGTGCAGCAAAAAGCTATGAGCAAGCAAAATTCTATTATGATAAATTTGCGAAAAAAGATAATAAAGTTGAAGAATCCATTATTATTCGTGTCACGAATGCTTATATAGAAACGGCTAATATTATGGTAAAAAGTGGATATAATTCAGAAGCTGTCAGATTTTTAAAAAAAGCTGAAAAATATTCTCCAAATAATTTTGAAATAAAATATAAACTTGCGATAATTTATTCGGATTTAGACCCGAAAAAATCGGTTGCTTATTTTGAACCTTTATTAGAAGAAATGCCGCAATTCATAGATTATGGCGTTTATGGAAAATCTCTTATGAAAGCTGCAAATATCGCTGATTTAGAAGGTAATCCAACGCAGGCAAAGTATTACAGATATAAAATACATTCAATTGACATTTTTGTAGGACAAAAAGTTGTATATAAAAATGATCTTGAGATAGTTTTAGATTCTTTTATTGTAAGAAAACTCTGGTTTAAATATAAACTGAGGGCTAAGTATAAATTCAAAAACGTTTCAAATAATGATATTAAACATTTATCGGCAGATTTTGTTCTGCGGCATAAGGATAAAGACAGAGTACTAGAAACAGTTTCAAAAACGTTTGTGGATAAAAAGACTCCTTTATATTCAAATGGGGGTGAAACGCCGGATGTTGAAATAGTTTTTGGTAAAAATATTTTTACCAAAAAAGAACTGGAGCAATACGTTATTGATATATACTTGTATAAAGATGAACGTTACAAAACTCTTGCCGGTACAATGAGAGTTCCATTGAAATCAATTTATTCTTCTAAATAAAGTGTATCACCCCATCTGTATAATTTTTTGCCGGCAATAAACAAATCTTCATCAAGGATACTTGCATTTATTCTTGTTCCATCTGCCATGATTTTAAAATCTGCATCTTCATCTTCTATTTCGTCATATTCTTGTTCATTATCGCCAAAGAACTCACTTAATGTAGGTTTTGGCTGATCTGTCTTTAATCTGTTTAATTCTTGCTTAAGCATTACAACTTCACTTAACATTGCTTGCATTGCAATATTATCACGAGCTTTTTCATCTAACTGTATTTCGTTAGAGGGCTCTTCGATATTATAAAAATCTGCTAAGCATTCACTAATAATTTCATTATTTTCTTTTTCGAAACTGTCTTTTGTTGAATTTTCATCTTGTTCATAATGTATTTCTGTGTCAGGAAAGATTTCGTCGGCACTATTCTGAATAACATCATCAAATTCTTCTGGATTTTCGTCAATATCTTTAATTAGATTGTTTTCTTCTATATTAGGAATGTCTTCTATAACTTCCGAATCGGTAAAATTTTCAGAGATTATTTCCTCTTGCAAACTATCATTAGTATTATTGGTATCTTCGGCACTATCTTCTTCTGCTGCTTCGGTAATATTTATTTTTTCATCTGAATAATCAAAGGGAGTTGTTATTTCTGCCTCTTCTGTAATGGTATTTATATTATCTATAGTTTCTTCATTACTGTCGTTTTGTTCAGAGGACTCTTTGGGAGAGTCCTGTTTAGTGTCTACAGATTGTTCGTTCTGCTGTGCAGGTTTGTCTGAATGTATTATTTCATTTGTTTGAATATTTTTATTTTCGCTATTTTCTGCAGGCGTTTGAATTATAATAGGCTGTATTTGAGGAGCCGCACAACTTTCTGGTTGAATAAGCTGAATTTGAACTGGTTGAGTAAGTCCAGCTAAGTTTGGTGCTTTTGCTATTATTTCATCCACCATTGAAGATATTGTATCTTTTGTAATTGAGTCATTGTCGGTATCTTTAACTTCATTATCAGTTTTCTGTTCCACTGTTTCAGCAGCAATAGCGGCTTCTTTTGAATAGTTCTCTGGAGCAGAAAAGTCGTCTTTTTCTGTATATTCTTGATCTAAAGATGTTATGTTTTTTTCTTCTGAATCTTGTTGTATTTTATTTTTCTCAATATCAAAATTTTCTTCGAATTCAGAAATCGTTTCTGCAATTTCCTTGTCAATTAAATTTTCTATAATTTCTTCTTGTAAATTTTCTTCTTGAGAAGAATGCTCATATTCGCATGTATTAATTTCTGAGAGCTGTTCGGTTTCACAAAGCTCTTCTTTAAGTTTTTCCTCTTGATTTTTGAATATCAGCTTGCTGTTTCGTAATTTAGGGATTCCATTATCTAAATAAAAATATAAATCCGCTAAACCGTTTAATGATTTGTTAGAAAATTCAATTTCTATCGAATTATTGTCAGGAAAAGAAAATTTGTTAATTTTGACGGCTTCGTCTAATTTATCAATAGAGTTTATAATTCTTATAAATTCTTGCATTACATTTGGTGAAATTTCGCAAATTGCACGAAACAAACCATTGATGATGATATTATCACCTAACCACTCTCCATTAATAGTAATTCCTTTAAGTTTTCGCATAACCAATCCTTATTTATCTACAATTATAATATCGGCATTTTTTAGAAAAACTTTAGGATTTTTCTTTAATTTGTTACAAAGCTTAATATATAATACTTGATTAAAATTTTTGATTGCCTCTTTAATCTAGTAGTTTTGCAGTGAAAGATGCTTGCAATGCTGAAAATTCCTCTATTTAGTGGTTAAAGTAAAATACAATTCGTGTATACTAAAAAAAGTATTAATATAAAGGATAAAGGAGATTTGATATGAATTTGACAGTTATTGCTGTACTATTGGCTGCATTATTTATTGTTACCTGGATATATGGTGCTTATGTGTCTCTAATTAAAAAGAAAAATAAAGCTAACGAGGCTTTTTCTTCTATTGATATTCAATTAAAAAAGAGATATGATTTAATTCCTAATATTCTTACTATAGCTCAAAAGTTTATGGAACATGAGCGCGGGCTAATGGAAGATATTACTAAATTAAGAACTCAGGTTATGAATCTGCCGGATAATTTTGAAAGTATTGATAGAAAGATTGCTTTAGATAGACAAATTGCGGATAAAATGGGGCAAATTATGGTTGCTGTTGAAAGTTATCCACAATTAAAATCTGATCAAGCTATGGTTACCGCAATGCAGACATATAATGAAGTTGAAGAACATATCTCTGCAGCAAGAAGATTTTATAATTCTGCGGCAAATGACTTAAAAAATGCTGTAGAAATATTTCCGTCATCTCTTATCGCAAGATTAATAAATGTTAAGAGTGTTGATTTCTTTGAAATTTCCGAAAGAGAAAGGCAACCTATAAATGCAGCTGATTTCTTAAAATAACTAGGAGATATGCTGAATGGTAGAAGAAAAAACTTATAATCAAATGAGAAAAGAGTTCTCTGAACTTTTTTCTCATGAAATTTCAAAGCAAATAAAATACTTTGAACATGATAGAAAAGCAAGACTAAGACAGGATAAATTAAGTATAACTATATTAATTTGTTTTACTGTCTTATGGGTTTGTTTATTTCCGTTTTTGATAATGTTGAAAAACGCATTTTTTTCAACAAATATTATTTATACTGCTTATATAGTATATGTTGGTGTGATTTGTATATTATGTTATAAGTGGATTTACTTCAATCATGATAGAAATAAAGTAAAAAAAGAGCTGGAAAATAAAATCAAATCAAAAATAATGAAGACTTTTTCTAAATGCTTTGGTTATCTTAAATGGGAAAATGGAGGATACAAAGGACGAGAAAAAGTCTTTATTGAATCAAGTCTTTTTACAAGGTTTAATTCAAGTGAATATGATGATATTTTTTATGGAACATATAAAGGGGTAAATTATGAAATAATAGAAGTTCAATTATATTCTAGCTTAACTCCGAGTACTCAGGAAAGAGATCGAATATTTAAGGGCGTTATTGTTAATCTAGATATGAATAAATCATTTCACGGGAATACTTGTATTTTTCAGAACTGCGGTTATCTAGAATCATATAATAATAAATTAAGAAAAACTACTATGGAAGATATAGAGTTTGAACAAAAATTTGAAGTTTATACTGATGATGAAGTCGAGGCAAGATATTTAATAACTCCTTCTTTTATGGAGCATTTGAAAAATATGAAAACTCTTTTTTATGCACGCGGACTAAGATGTTCTTTTTACAACAATCGTCTTTTGTTTGCGCTAAAGACGTCCAGGGATATATTTTCTCTGGGTAAGCTGGATGTTGCAATTAATGATCCCAGTCAGTTTTATAGAATGTTTGATGAAATTTTATCAGTCATCAAGCTTATTGATTATTTCAAACTTGATCAGAGAATTGGTATGTAGTCTGTAGGTCAGGCAGTGCCTGACAAAAATTGTTCTAAATTCAAACTTTTAATATTGTATTTGTCATCAAAATTACACCAATCTTTATCATAAAACCCATTTATATTCCGTTTTAATATTTTGTCAGGCAAAGCCTGACCTACATGTTTATAAAGATTGTGTGCTATACTTTTATGTATGAATGATTTGTTAAACAAACTTGGTGTTGATTATTTGCTTGTAAACTCTACTAATGAATATTTAGTCGAGTATCCGGCTTTGTCTGAAAATGCAAGATATACTCTAACCGGTTTTTCCGGCTCAACCGGTGATGCCCTGGTTACAGAGGATAATATTTACCTCTTTGTTGACGGGCGATATCATACGCAGGCAGATATGGAAGCTAAAGCGGGAGTTACTGTTGTGAAGCTGCAATTAGGGCAAAAACAGGATGAAGAAATAAAAAAACTTTTAGACTCTGACAAAACTCTGGGAATTGTTGCAAAAAAAGTATCACAAAAGCGGCTGGAAAACTTTGATAACTGTAAAATTAAACTTCTTAAAGAAGATTTTATAAATAATTATACAGAATTTCATGATAAAAGCGAATTTGTGCAAGCAGCAACAATGAAAAAAATTATTCCAGAAAAGCCAATGTTTATTACTAATTTAGAAGAAGTTTCTTATCTTACGGGCTTGCGTGATTTTTCTCAAGACTGCACATCTAAAATATGGGCAAAATTATATGTTGATAGGGAAAAACAAATTCTTTTTACGAATAATAATGAGTACGAAAATTTCTTAAAGAATTTTAAAGGAGAATTAATTGTAGATAAAAGTACTATAAATGCTTACGATTACGCTTTAATAAAAAATCCGGTGCATAAACCTTCTGAAATTGCACTTATGAAATCCGTTAAATCAGAAGATGAGATAGAAGCATATAAAAAAGCCTTTGCTGCAACTGACATGACTATGCGTGCAATAAGAGTTTATATAGAAAAAAATAATAATCTTTCCGAATATGATATCGCAAAAAGGCTGCGAGAAGAGTTTATAAAATACGGAGCAAAATCTTTGAGCTTTAATTCTATTGTTGCAATAGATAAAAACTCTGCACTTGCACATTATGCAAAAAATTCAAAGGATGTAATCCTGCAAGAGGGCTCACTGGTTCTGATAGATTGCGGTGCCTATTATGAAAGCGGATTAGCAACGGATATAACAAGAGTATTTGTAAAAGGTGAGCCGTCAGAGTTGCAAAAAGAGGTTTATACAACTGTTTTAAAAGCATTTCTGAATGCGTATAATGCAAATTTTAATACAGGATATGAATACGATAAATTAGCGCATTCAATACTGGATAACAAAATAGCAGGTTTTAGTTTTTCTCACGGGCTTGGACATGGTATCGGGATAAATGTTCATGAAGCACCTCCTGCTTTAAATCAGTCAGAGATTGCACACACAGAACTTAAAGATAATATGACATTCACGATTGAGCCGGGGTTATATAATCCCGAACATTTTGGTGTAAGGTTAGAGAATTCTTGTTATACAAAGTATGGCACAATTAATTCTTTCACAAAATTGGGGTATGAAGGGAAACTCATTGATTTTGATTTATTAAATGCACAAGAAAAAGAATGGTTGAAGGAATTTGAAATATTATGATGAAAATAACAAGTGTTAATAATGAACTTATTAAAGAAACCGCAAAGTTGCTTCAAAAAAAATACCGCAAAGGATTGTTTTTGCTAGAAGGAGAAAAATGTATAGAAGAAGCTGTAAATTCAGGCGTAGAGATTGTTAATTTATTTGTTATTGAAGGATTTTCCGCTTTTAGACAATTTAGTAATAGGATAGAGACAACAGCTGCTGTATTATCTAAAATATCCTCAACAGACACTCCTCCAAAAGCAGTGGCTGTAGCAAAAAAAATAGAGAGAAAATGGTCCGATAAATACAGAAAGGTTATTTTGTTGGAGAATATCAAGGATGCAGGAAATCTGGGTACTATTTTAAGGTCTGCATCAGCATTTAATATAGATGCTGTTGTTTTATATGGAGAGACAGTAGATTTATATAATCCAAAATGTGTGCGTTCATCTGTCGGCAATCTCTGGAAAACACCGGTATTTGAGATAAAAGATTTAACAATTTTTGAAGATTTTGAACGTGTCGCAACTTTACCAAAGGCCGAAAATACAATTTTTTTAAAAGAGTATAAACCCGCAGACAAAGTTTTAATAATGTTTGGTTCCGAAGCTGATGGTTTAAGTGAGGATTTAAAAGATTTTGCCACTCAACGCGTTACAATTGAAATGTCGAGTAATGTAGAATCTTTGAATTTAAGTATTTCCTCGGGAATTTTTATGTATATGTTATCTTTGCATTAAGAGAATATACTAAAGTTTCTTTCTCCATTATCATCTCTTACGCTTTCAATACCTTTAATCATTTCATTAATTGCGGATTGTTCTGTTTCTAAATTTTGCATTCTCGTATCTATTCTGGATTCTTTTTCGTTTATTATACTTTTTTGATATTCATACTCAACAAGAGCTTCTTCTTGCGCATCAGAGTCATTTACGGCAAAGATATTGTCGAAATTTGAAGCAATACTTGAATCATATTCAAAATATTCTTCTCCTTCCGAATTTGTTTCAGTTTCTATTGTTGTAATGTAGTATTGATTGTTTAATAACATCTGGTTAAGATAGTCATTATCTGCAACTTGTGCATTTTCTGTCCAACCATTTGCTGCAATGGCAGAGAATAATTTGTCATAGAAATTTATTTCACTTTCTTCAGAAGAAGTTAATACCTGATTATTAGTGTCAACTGCAGTATTGCATTCTTCAACAGCTGCATCATATTCAGCTTGCCAAGCATCATGAGCTGTTTTCCATTCTTGCCATTCACTACTGTCTGTGTCACGCCAAATATATAAATCATTTCCAGTTGTATCACTTGTTGTCCATTCGCCTCCGGCGCTTACATATGAGCCTAATATTGTATCAAGCATTGTTTTGACATCTACATAATAGTTGCTGCCATCTGTTGTGATTCCTACGCCGCTATTGTTTAACTGGTCTGCATTTAAACTGAGTAAGCTTGAGTTTGCAGAGCTATAAGTATTGCATGCTTCTTGAAAAGCTTTTGCATCATCTTCTGAAAGATACGCACCTATGTTTGTTGCAATACCATTTAATATTGAATTTAATTGTGATTGAGCATTATTTCCATTACCGAGATTTATTTTTCCACTGCCATATAAATCGGCAATATTATTGCCTAATACGGTACCAGCTTTTTCTATAAATTTTGATGCAATTGATTTTTCAATTGGTTCAACAGGTTCGTTTTCTAATAATTCATTTACTTTTTTAGTTGCTGCATCAAGGTTTGTACCGGCAATTACAGAAGAACTTAGTTTTTCAGCTGAAATGCCGGTTAGTTTTGATAAAATTTCAGTTCTGACATCTTCCCAATTTCCACCAGGAGAACCGTCTGCAGAAATCATTTCGGCATATTTTGCATAATCACTGTCAACAACTACTTTGCCGTTATTATCAGTTATTAAATACGGGGTATTATTGTTAACAGCACCGGGTTTCATTAAATTGGTATAACTTAAGTCAATATATGTAGCACCAGCATTATTTGACCACTTTAATGTTTTTGTGCTTAGTGAGTTTTGATAATCTTTAGAGACTTGACGCATTTCACGGGTGAGCGCCATCTTTTGTAAAGACAAACTCTCAAGCTCCCGGCCGATTGTATTTTTTCGGCTGGTGAGCTGTAGAAGTCTAGCTTGTGATGCTGCCATTCCCATAAAAAACCGCTTTCCTTTATTTTGTTTTCCCTTGTTTACCATGTATTACGGTTAAATTGACTGAAAACTTTAATTTTTGAAGAAAATTGTTACATTTCTTAATATAAATAATGAAATATAATTTCAGTCATTCGGATGATTTCACATAAAAATCTCTAAAGAAAAATTTTTCTTATCCGAATTAAATAATATAAACAATATTTTGGTTCGGAGAGAATATGACAAATACCCCGGTAGTAACAATAAATTGTAATGATGTAATACATTTGCTGGAAGAAGCAAGGTGTGCACATGAACAATATTTGATAAAACAGCAAGATGTAGATTTGGAAAAAGCAATAGGTTATTATGTTGATGCTATAAAACTAAATCCGGGCTTGGCAGAGTCGTATTATAGGCTGGCAAGTCTACTGCTGATAAAAGGCCAAATTTCTGTAGAAGGAGCCTTGGAACAGTGCAAAACAGCCTTAACATTAGAACCGGAAAACGCAAATGCACATATTTATTCCGGTTACTTTCAATGTCTAAATGGGAATTTTGATGAGGCTGAAAAAGAATTCCGGCTTGCTGTTGAGAATGCTGGTAAAAATTCAGCACGTCCGAGACTTTTTTTGTCAAAGGTTTTATTTTCAAGAATTAAAAATCGACATTCTTCAATAAAGGATGTTATGAGTTTTTTGTATTATTTTTTATCCGGGAGCATGATGATTATGTGGGACTGCCCTTCCTTAAAAATGTTTTGTAAGTTTCTGGCGAATGATTTTTCCGTTTTTTCATATAAAACACTTGGCGCTGCTTTTGAGAAAATGAAACTGTTTCCATCTGCTTTTGAAGCTTATTCAAAAGGTTTAGAAAAAACTTCTCAAGGGAATCTTTTCTATCAGAAAATGGGCGATTTATCATTGGAATGTAACGATATAGAAGCAAGTCTTGAGTGTTATAAGAAAGCCTATGAATTAAATCCTAACGATAGAGAAGTTCTGATTAAATTGGCGACAATAAATCAGACATATTTCCCTGATAATATTGATATAACAATTGACTATTACAATTCTCTGTTAGAATTTGGCATAGATTTAGATAAAATATATTATGAATTGGGACATTTATACCTAAATAAATCTGATAAAATTCATGCAGTTACAGCTTTTAAGCTTGCACAAGAATTAAACCCTGAAAATCCGTACTATAACAATTCACTTGCTTATGCTTATATAAAAGCAGAACTATACGATGATGCAATTGAGTATTACCAAATGGCGATTAAATTAAATCCGGATGCTGAATGGACTTCTATTGTGTGTCATGCTCTTGGTGCAATTTATGCCGAAGTAAAAAATAATTTTGAAGCAGCAGAAGCAACATTTAACGCCGGTATGGTTTTGGATCCGAATAATGTTGATATACAACTTTCTCTCGGGGATTTATATATGGCTCAAGGAGATTTGGATAAAGCTATTAAAACGTATTGTGATGCTATAGCTGTAGAGCCGGAGAATTATTTAACTTATGCAAAAACAGGATTAGCTTTATGGGAGAAAGATTATCTGGAAGAATCAATTGTTGCTTTTCACAAATCAATAGAGCTTAATCCCAATTTTGAAATAGCACAAAATAATTTAGGCGTTGTTTATCTTGATGGACTTGGCGATCCTAAAGAATCTGTGGAATATTTTAAAAATGCAATAAATATTAATCCAAATTATACTTTAGCATATTTTAATTTAGCACGTGCGTACCAAGCCATAGGGGATAAGCCGCTTGCTGCCGAATATTATCAAATGACTTTGGATTTAAATAAAATAACTGAGGAACTTGTTGAAAAGGATGTAAGACAAAGATTGTATGATTTATTTGAATAAGTCTTACAAATTGTTGTGCGCGTCATTAACGATTTCTTGTATATTTGTCGGTATTTCATCTCCTCTTGTAGAGAACCAAATCAGATATTCGATATTACCAGCAGGACCTTTTATAGAAGAAAAAGTTAGTCCTTTTATTATATAATTTAAACTTTTAACGCAATTTATTATATTTTGTATAACTAGAATATGGGTATTTTTATCGCGGACAACGCCTCCTTTTTCGACAAGCTCTTTTCCTGCTTCGAATTGAGGTTTGATGAGGCAAATCATTTCATGGAAATTTGGATTTAGCAGCTTTTTTATATTTGGCAGCACTTTTTCTAAAGAAATAAAAGATAAATCTGAGACTAGTAAGTCAGCCGGTATTTCTTCCGGAGAATAGATATCATTATAAGAACAAATTTTCAGGTTTGTTTTTTCTATTGTTTTTACTTTATTAGATTGTCTAATTTTCCAATCAAGTTGGCCATATCCAACATCTACAGCATATACAAACTTAGCTCCTCTTTGTAATAAACAGTCTGTAAAACCTCCGGTAGAGGCACCTGCATCTAAACAAATTCTATCAACAACGCTTATTTTAAAAGAATCTAAAGCTTTTTGTAACTTGAAACCTCCTCTAGAAACGTATGGCATAGTCTTAATTTTGAAGTCATATTCTTTATGGGGATTGAGTTGGTAGCCGGATTTTGTAATAACTTCTGTTCCTATCATTACATTGCCTGCCAAAATTGCAGCAGAAGCCTTACTTTTATTTTCAAAGTATCCTAAGTCAACTAAAATTTTATCTAAACGTTCTTTTTTCAAATTCCAAAAAACCTTTCTGCATTTTGCGTAGTTATATCAGTAAGTTCTTCCAATGCCATATCTCTAAGTTTGGCAATTTCTTCAGCAACATATTTGACAAATGCTGGAGTATTAGGTTTTCCTCTGAAAGGTACTGGTGTCAGATATGGAGAATCTGTTTCCAGTACAAGTTTATCTAGAGGAACTTGTTGAGCGACTTCTTTGGTTTTAACGGCATTTTTGAACGTAACTACACCTCCATTCGCTATATACCATCCTTTTTTAGTACATTCTTGCATAAACTCAACACTTCCTGAAAAACAGTGAAATAGGATAGGAGAACAACTATTAAATTCTGATAGAATATCAAAAGTGTCTTTGTGGGCGTCTCTGTCGTGAATGACGATTGGTAAGTTTAATTTATTAGCAAGTTTTATTTGTTTTGCAAAGATTTCACACTGCTTTTCTTTAAAGGATTTATCCCAATAATAATCGAGTCCGATTTCTCCGATTGCAACTATATTTTTTCTGTTTTTTATTATAAATTCTTCTACATCATCAGAGTAGGTTTTAGCTTCAGATGGGTAAATACCCAACATTGCATAGATATTTTCGTATGTTTTAGAAAGTTCTATAATTTTGTTCATTGTTTTTACTTCAACAGACGGATTAATAACTTTTTTTACTCCTGCAGTTTCCATTTGTTGCAGTATATTATTTATAGGAGCTTCAATCATATCGATATGAGCATGAGTATCAATTAAATAATTTTTCATAGTTTTAGGGTAGCACAGTTGGAGTTTAAATAAAACTCATGCAAGAGTTTATTTTATTTGTTGCTTTTTATATTTATTCATACTAGAATGTTGCTAATATGTGTAGCCGGGTCGGAATTAAAAACCTTACCGGAGTAATATAAATTAAGGAGAAAAAAAATGACATCAAGAAAATTCTTATTTACTTCCGAATCAGTTACGGAAGGACACCCCGACAAAGTATGCGATCAGATTTCTGACGCAATTTTAGATGAGTTCTTAACAAAAGATCCTCAAGCCCGCGTTGCGGCTGAAACAACTGCAACAACAGGCATGGTTCTTGTATGCGGAGAAATTACTTCAAACTGTTATGTTGATATTCCGCATGTTGTAAGAAGAACTGTTAGAAATATCGGTTATGCAGGCTCTGCAGGCGGCGGATTTGATTGTGATACATGCGCAGTGTTAACAAGTATTGATGAACAATCTGTTGATATTGCAGGCGGTGTTAATAAAGCGTTAGAAAGCAGAAGCGAAAATGCGGATACAGCTTCCAGCGAGACTTCCAACATAGGAGCAGGCGATCAGGGTATAATGTTTGGTTATGCTTGTAACGAAACTCCTGAATTAATGCCGCTTCCGATAAGCTTGGCTCATAAGCTTTCACGTCGTCTTGCACAGGTTCGTAAAGAAGGTATTTTAAGCTACTTGAGACCGGACGGAAAATCACAGGTTACTGTTGAATATGTTGACGGTAAACCTGAAAGAATTCATACCATCCTGCTCTCAACACAGCATGCGGCTGAAATAAACGGTGTAAGCGATAACTCAAAAATTCAGGCAATAATCTGCAATGATTTACAGCATTGTGTAATTGATTATGTTTTTGAAAAAGAGTCTATTAAACCGGATAAAGATACTATAATCTTAATTAACCCGTCCGGACGTTTTGTTGTGGGAGGCCCGCAGGGCGATTCAGGCTTAACCGGAAGAAAAATCATTGTTGATACCTACGGCGGTTATTCACGCCACGGCGGCGGTGCTTTCTCCGGAAAAGATCCTACAAAGGTTGACCGCTCAGCTGCTTATGCTGCAAGATATGTAGCTAAAAACATTGTTGCTGCAGGACTTGCTGACAAATGTGAAATCGAACTTGCATACGCAATCGGTGTTGCTGAACCGGTTTCAATTTTTGTCGATACGTTCGGTACCGGAAGAATTTCTGATGATGAGATATCAGAACTTGTAAGAACAAACTTTGACTTAAGACCGGCAGCTATTATTGCTGATTTCGATTTAAGAAACCTGCCTGCTAAAAACGGCGGTAAATTCTATCAGAAACTTGCAGCATACGGTCATGTCGGCCGTACAGATATAAGTGTTCCATGGGAGCAGACTGATAAAGCTGATATTTTGCGAAAAGCTTTGACGGAATGTTCTGTATGCTAGATATAACAAAAACTCTCTGCATAGAGCAGAGAGTTTTTTTAATATTTGTAAATATTATTTCATATTTTAGTGACAATCTGAATGAATTAAGATATTATTGATATAGTAATACGGGAGGGGTAAAAGAAATAATCGGAAGGATATTCTTATACCTCATAAAAAGAGGAGTTTTGGCTCGTGTATAATAATAAGAAGATAGAAACGGTAAATCCGGTGCAAAGTACATTATCAAGGGATGATGACGCTTTTACGGCTCTTTCAACATCAGCTCTGCTTGCAAAAAGCGCTGTACCTTATTCTCACAGAAGGATTGCTGATAATTATGTTATAATAAAGCGTATTTATCGTTTTCAAGCTGTTCAGAGCCAGATTACTAATGCAGAAGCACAGCTCCTTAAAAAATACGATTTTAACAGATTAGAATTTTCTACAATAAAACAGGTTAATGAAGAACTATCTTACCTCAAAAAGTGGTCAACATCAGGAAATGAACTTTTAAGAAAAGATGCTGATGAACTTCTCAGAATAAGGTCAAAAGAGTTAAAATATATTGTAGCAAGCCGCTATGCTACTGTAACCAATGAAATATACAACGGCTACAAAGCTCTGGAAAAATATTTTGAAGAAATTTCTAAGTTTTATTCTCCTATTTGTTAAGAAATTTTAAAAATCATGCAAATTTTATTTTTAGAAGTTTTATTATTAGCGGAAGGTTAGATTTTTATGAAAATTAATTCCGTTAATAACAGTAATAATACAAGATTTGAGCATGCACATTTAGAAAGTACATATTCAAAAAACAAAAGAGCAATAGTTGCAGGTATGACAGCTTTAGGTACTGCAGCAAGCTGTGCTGTTATGGCAAAAAAAGGCGGTTATTCTTTAAATCCCAAAAAAATGTTTAAGAATATAAAAAAATCATACCTTGCCAAAGTATTCTATGATGATAAACAAGTTATTCCAATTGGCATAGGGTCGTCTTTAGGAGGACTTGCTGGCGGTTATATGATTGATACCAATAAGGATAATCGCAAAGCAAAACGACGTGAAACTTTGATGCAAATCGGCAACATATCTATACCAATAACAATTGTTGATTTTTTATCTAAAAAATGCAAACGTTTCGGGAAAGTACAACAGGCATGCGGTGCTATTGCCGGTATCGGCATTGGAGTTGTCGTCGCAAACTTTATTATGAACAAACTCTGCAACTTCATATTTAACAATAAATCAGACAGCCGCGGTGTAAAAATTACAGACTTTTCTGCCCACCTTGATGATGCAATATTAGCTGCTTCATATGTTGCACCGAAATCCGCCTTTGTACACGGCGTAGCGCGGGTTATTCCAGTAGCTCTAATGGTCGCCGGAAACGAAGTCGGTAATAAAACAGCAAAACAAAACCCTCTCAAAAGATGATGTTTTAGGGGCAAGCCCTTCTATACATCACCATCCGCATACAAAATCTTCACACTCCCAAAATCTTAAAAACTTTTAAGATTAAGCAAGTCCAAGAGCTTTTTTGTACCAAGAGAA
>CALUVK010000012.1 GCA_944324205.1 Candidatus Gastranaerophilales bacterium
ATTCCCTTGTTAGATACAACATTGATAAAATCTTCCTGCGCCTTATCAGCGCCCTCTTTTCCGTGATATTCTTCCGTAATCATATGCGCAAGTCTCATTTTTATATCACGCGGATTAATTGAGCCGGAAGCTATTTGTTCATCCATTTTAATAAGTTCTTCTTGAGAAACATCAGTTAAAAGCGAATAATATCTTGTAATCAATGTATCAGGAATACTCATCAGTTTTCCGAACATATCCTTAGCGCTGTCAGTCAGAGAAATACAATGTTCGGGGTAAGTCTTAGACATCTTAACAACTCCGTCTGTACCTTCTAAAAGAGGAAGCATCATAACTAACTGCGGATGTTTCTTTCCGTATGCAGCTTGAATATCGCGTCCTAAAAGAGTATTAAACCTCTGGTCAGTTCCGCCTAATTCTATATCAGAATCAATTGCAACAGAATCATATGCCTGCATTAGAGGATAGAAAAATTCATGAATAGCAATAGGTTTACCTTCCGCATATCTTTTTGCAAAATCATCTCTTGTCATCATCTGCGCAACAGTAACTTTTCCTGCTAATTGCAAAAGTTCGGTAAATGACATTTTATGAAGCCAATCGGCATTGTTTACAACTTCTGCATCTGATATATCCAGAACTTTTGACATCTGTTCAAAATATGTTTTAGCGTTCTCTTCAACCTGTTCTTTAGTTAAGGCCGGTCTTGTTTCTGATTTTCCTGATGGATCTCCAATCATAGCCGTAGCACCGCCAACAAGCAAAACTATTTTATGACCCAATTTCTGGAATTCTTTTAATTTTCTCATAACAACCGTATGCCCGAGATGTAAATCAGGTCTTGTCGGATCCATACCTAATTTTATTCTCAAAGGCGTATTTGTATCATATGCATGCTGTAATTTCGCCGCTAATTCTTCAAAGCCATTAGGCAAAACTTCTGCATTTCTTGTTAACTGTTTTGCCTGTTCTATAAATTCTTGTCTGATTTCTGTCATATCTTAAAATCCCCTTTAACTCTTTTCTAAATAATACCAGAAAGATAGCTTAGGGTAAATGAAAAATAGCAAAAAAAATATTTAGAATATTTGTATATAAATATATAGAAAAATTTTATATGGAAATAATAACAAATTACAATATAAAAAATAACTATTTATCTCCATTTCGATTAAATAAACAGGAGAAAACTGTTTTAATTCCGGCTTTTAAAGGTAAGGATTTTTTATTTAATCAAATAAATTCAAATATAAACAGAGCCATTTTTAATTTAAAATCAACTAATTTATTCAGCTTTAATGAAATAAAAGAATTAATAGCTGCAGCTAAAGAAAAAGTAAAAAATATAAAAATTATTGAATCAGAATATGGTAAAACAATTTCAAATAAATTTATAGACAAATTGCAATATCAATGTGATGAATTTTTTGTTGGTACAAATCCGAATTATGATGAATCTGTTTATGATTTTGAAAGTTATTTTAAACAATATAAAATATATTCAGAAAATGAAAAAGTTACTTTAGCAACAGAATTTGCTAATATAAATAATGGTAGATATACTGATTTTTGGCGCAAAAATCCCGAGAAATTGCTGTTGTTTATAAATAATACAAAATTTTTACCATCACAGTTAAAAAACTTTAATCCTGAAACTTGGGATGCTGTAATATCTTCTTTCATAAAAGTTTTTGAAGATAAAGACAAAACAAATATTATTAATTCTATAATAAAGTATTCGCACGATGGATATGCTCAAAAAATAAATTTTTTGCTGCAAATTAATAAAGTACTTAATGATATAATAATAAAACTTGAAAACAACCAAATTACAAGAGCTGATTATCAAAACCAAATATCAAAATTAAAATCTTTGGTAAAAAATATAAATATTACTAAAGATATAGGGTATGATGTGAAAAAATGTATGGAGAATTGGCTAAAACATTTGCCTGAAGAGATATCAATTTCTCCTAAACTAATATCTTATTTAAAAACATTTGTACAAGAGCCTGTAAACGGGTTCAGCAACTATAAAGAAATAGAATTAATAACAAATTATTTAAAAAAAGTTTATTTAACTGCAACTCATAAAGATAGCAAAATCCCTCTCTGGAGAGATGAAAGTTTATCTTTTTTTGATTCTTTAGAAATCAATGGCGACCTCATTAGTAACTTAATGAGAGATGCAAGAAATAATCTTTCTTCACGTGCTAAAATATTGAATTATTTCAATAATTCTAAACCGGTTATCGAAAGAAATTCATTTTTATCTACAGCTCTTAAACCTCATGAATTTATGAAAAAAGACATAAAGTGGAATTTAACTCTTTGTGATGGTGTAAAATATTTGTACGTTGAACCTTTAAAATGTTTTAGTGATGGAAGCGAAGCCGAATTACTTGTTCATCCCTGCAAACTGAAAATTATTCAGGCTGAATATAATAATGAAAAGTGGATTTTAGATGCTGATATTTTACCAAATAATAAATTCTAACTAAAGTTATAGAAATTTCTAACTATTCGGGAATTTAAAAATAACGAAACTGCCTTTAATATATTAGTGTGAAACAATAGAAACCCTTAAAAGGCTTACTGATAGGTTCAGTCAAGCCTTAGTGAACATATGGCGGAATGGTAAACCGTCGAGTTCAAGGATGAAGTAAAAAAGAAAAGGAGATCACACTATGGCTTCAATCACAGTCAACACAAACTTAGCGTCACTCACGGCGCAGAGGAATTTGTCGGCCGCAACTACCGGCATGAACACTGCAATGGAGAGATTGTCAACCGGTTTTAGAATCAACTCCGGTGCAGATGATGCAGCCGGTTCTGCTGTATCTACATTAATGGAAGCACAAATTTCAGGTTATGATGTAGCAGAATCGAATGCAACAATGGGTTTATCACTTCTTGATACTGCAGAAGGTGTTTTAGACATCGTAGGAGATTACTTGCAGCGTATCAGAGATTTGACCGAGCAGGCAGCGAACGGTACTTATGGTACTTCTTCTATGCAGGCTATCAGAACAGAAGTTCAGCAGAGAATGCTTGAAATCAACCGTCTTTGTGAAGTTATCGATTTCAATGGTATTCAATTGTTAGATGGTACAAGTTCTGCTTATTTAAGCGGATCAGGTGTAAACTTGCAGGTAAGTAATAATTCAGGCCGTCCAAATATTATTAATTTGGATAGCTCACTGTTTGCTTCTGCAAAATGTACAGCTTTATTTATTACAAGTGAAGCTGGAAGAACAGAAGGCGATTGGTATGAAAGAGGGCAGGGAGCTCCTAATACAACAGATTGTGATATTAATTATGAAACCCCTGCGCTTTATGCCAGAATAACAGGTACTGCTGTGACTTTAACAAATGGTACAACATATGATTACACTGCATTAGGGTATACAGCTATTAATGCTAATACTTATGACCCGAATAATGACGGCTCTGCAATAACAGGTATCTGCTCAAATATTACAGCTATCTGTGATGCAGTTTATACAGATGATTCAACAGCACGTGAATTCTTACAATTCATAGACGAAGCAATCGAGAATGTTTCAGACAGACGTACTCTGATTGGTGCTTATATGAACAGGGTAGAGTCAGCTGTTGATGCAATCGGGGTTCAAAAGGAGAATATCGTATCAGCTAACTCATCAATCAAGGATGCAGATGTAGCAGAAGAATCATCAAACTATATAAAATATCAAATATTACAGCAGTCAACGGCAACATTGCTTTCAACAGCAAACCAGACGCCAAGTATTGCATTAAACTTATTATAATCTTAATAGATAGTGTATTGAAGCCCCCGCTTTATGCGGGGGCTTTGTTTTGTTTTCTATTAAAAGATTACAGTTCTTGGTTTGTCTGCATCTTTAAGTATGTTAGGAATTTTAAAACCAAAAATGTTTCTATCATCTTGAAAACTTTGTACAAAAATATTACCATCATGTGCTTCAACAATTTTTTGTGAATTATATAGTCCTAAACCAATTCCGAGTTCTTTATGAGCAGAAGCATATGATACATATTGTGCAAATATAGATTCAATTTTATCTGGAGGAATATAAGGGCTTTTGTTCTCAAATCTGAAACAAGTATAATCATCTTCATTGTATATATTAATATTTAATATTGAATCTTTGTATGCATATTTGATACCATTTGATAACAAGTTCATAACTACCCTTTTGATTTGAACTTTATCACCATAAACAGTTGGTATTTTGCAATCTTTGCTTATTGAAATTCCTACGTCTTTATCTTTAGCTAAGTATATCATTTCATTCATACATTCCATTACCAGGTCAACTAGAGAAATTTCTTCGTAATTGAGTCTAATAACACCGTTAGAATCTCTATAGGTTGCAAGTAGTCCGGAGAGCATTGCTTTCATTGAGTTACATGAATCCAATGCCATTGAAAGAATTTCTTTCTGTGATTCTGTCATTTCTCCGAAGTTACCTTTTAAAAGTAAATTAATAACTGAAATTAATGCAAGAGTTGGATTTTTTAAATCATGTCCTAATGAAGCAACAAAAGTTTCTTTTTGAGCTTCCAAAAGTTTTGATTTATCTACATTATTAATTTTTACAATCAAACCTATAATTCTATTATGCAAATTGTGTATAGGAGCTTTATATATCGTGTAATAATGTGGCATGCCATTTATATCATAAATTTCACGTTCATTTGACACGGTTTTGTTGTTATCAATTACAAATCGATCTTCTGCAAGATTTGTTTTTTCAATACTTTTAAGATCGATTTGGATATTACTAAGTGCATCAAATCCATTTTTAATAAATTCGGCAGCATTCTTGGTTCCATTTATATAATTACCATTAAGGTCTTTCATATAAATTAAATCTGGAATATTTTCAAGCAATGCTTCTATTTGAGTGTGGTTGATAAAAAGCTCTCGTTTTGAATTGAAAATAGGATTGGTGTGTGCGGTTTCCATGACACCTCATAAGTTAGTAACAATGTTTGTATTGTATAATAAATTTTTCAATGAATATATTAACCGCTTGTCCTATTTTAATATATTTTCTATCTTGATATAAATAGGGTTGTAAGTAAGTGTTGGTAATTGAGAACAGTAATTATTATACTCTCTTTCGAATTTGAACATGTCTGCTTTTGTCCATGACAAATTCTCAAGAGAATTTACTCCTGTATATTTTAAGTGTTTTAAAACATCTATCGGAGATGCAAAATTAAGAATCTTAATTTCTGTTTCCATTGTATAATTAAAATTCTTTAGTATCTTGCACCATTCTTCAAGAGTTTTATATTTAAGTGTTTTGCCGCAAACATTAAAAATTTCTTCAAAATTCTTTTCACCAAAAGTAGAAAAAAATAGCGTTCCTCCAGGTTTTAGTTTATTTACCAATTCAGGTATAATATTTTCAACATCCGGCAGCCATTGAAATACAGCATTCGATATAATTAAATCATAAGTTTTTATGTCTGTTAGTAAAATTTCTGCAGCGTTAGATTCAAAATTTATATTAGTATCTATTTTTTTTATATATTCTTCACATTTATCAACAATATCTGTAGCTGTAAATGATTGAAATTTTAAGTTTTCTGTAATTAGTTTGGTTAAAAGTCCGGTGCCGCATCCTATTTCTAATATTTCAGGATAATTTTTTTTATTCAGCATTGAAATAATTTTTTGAGCCATTAGTTTTTGTATAACAGCATGTTCATTATACGTTGGCAAACTTGTTTCAAATCTTTTCTTTATTAATTCTTTGTTCATAAAAGTTCGCTCCAGGAATTGAACAAAAAGAACGGGCAGTGGCCGCTATTGGTATTAGGTTCAATTCCCCAAAAGTTAGATTGATTTTTAGAGGGGATTATTTTATCGTCACTGCTTATTATTACTCTATTATATTGAAAATCTGTATTTGCTACATATGTTTTTAAAACAGCAAGTTCTTTTTTTATATTTTCAAAATCTCTATTTATTTTAAAATTAATATTTTTTTCTTTAAACATATTCATTACAAATTTTTGTGCTCCGGCTGGAGTTAAGCCTTGTAGTGTTAAATTATAAATTTTAACAGGAATTCCATATGTATTATCTATTGGTTTTAACGTTCCATTGACTGCTGTTGCAGTTTTATACTTTATATTAAACAGAGTCGCGCACATAACTCCCATAGACCAGGCAACAAGATATTTTTCCGTATATTTTTCTAGTATACTCAAATCTATATCAAGCGAATTATAGTCATAAAACATAATGACATCAAAATCTTCAGATTCTAGATGTTGAACTACATTCTCGTCCATTCCCCACCCGTTGAAAAAGACTAAGAGTTTAATATTATTTTTTTTATTTAACCATTTATACTTCATAGCGCAATTTTACCATAAAGCAGTGTGTAAAACAGGTTTTGATTTTGATTAAAATAGACTTGAAAGAAGTTGATAAATGTGTTAATCTAAAGTATTGTTTTTTTTAGTAAATATAAACAAAAGGGGGTTTTATGAAAGGTTTTGCGATGTTATCAATCGGACGTACAGGATGGATAGAAAAGGATATTCCTGCCTGTGGCCCTAATGATGCTATATGTAAGCCAATTGCTTTAGCACCATGCACTTCTGACGTGCATACAGTTTGGGCAGGAGCTATTGGAGACAGGCATAACATGATTCTAGGGCATGAAGCTGTCGGAGAAGTTGTTGAAGTCGGCAAGCAGGTAAAAGAGTTTAAGCCCGGAGATAAAGTTCTTGTTTCTGCTATAACTCCGGATTGGAATTCTTTGGAAGCTCAAGAAGGATATGCAATGCATTCCGGAGGAATGCTGGCAGGTTGGAAATTTTCCAATTTTAAAGACGGGGTTTTTGCTGAATATTTCCATGTTAATGATGCAGATGGTAATCTTGCACATCTTCCAGAAGGTATGGATTTAGGCGCTGCTTGTATGATAAGTGATATGGTTCCTACAGGTTTTCATGGAGTAGAACTGGCTGATATTCAATTTGGAGATAATGTTGCCGTAATAGGTATCGGTCCTGTTGGTCTTATGGCTGTAGCAGCAGCTGCTATACGAGGTGCTGCAAATATTTATGCAGTGGGTTCTCGACAAAACTGTGCTAATCTAGCGAAAGAATTTGGTGCTACTGATATCATTAATTACAAAGAAGGTGATATAACAGAACAAATTTTAGATAAAACTCATGGAAAAGGGGTTGATAAAATTGTTGTAGCCGGTGGTAACAATGATACTTTCGATCAGGCTATTAGAATGCTTAAACCGGGCGGGAAAATAGGTAATGTTAATTACCTAGGTGAAGGTGATTATATTAAAATCCCAAGAACACAATGGGGCTGTGGTATGGGACATAAACAGATCGCTGGAGGCTTAATGCCTGGCGGTAGATTAAGATCTGAAAAACTTGCAAGACTGGTAGAATCTCACAGAATTCACCCAGAAAAGATGATTACGCATACATTCCACGGTCTTGAGAACGTAGAGCCGGCTCTTATGCTAATGAAAGATAAGCCTCGGGATTTGATTAAACCCTTAGTTATAATTGATTAATTAATTTTATATAAGCTGTATGTTCAAGAGAAAAGGCATACAGCTTATTTTTATAATCTTTTTACCAGTCTATTGTATTCATTAATTAACTGTTTTTTGGGCGGATAATTTTCAATCAAATCCCAAGGCAAATTTTCATCTGTATTGTAACCGTTTATTGTCTTTTCAATGTCAATTTTAGTTGTTTTTAAAGCTTTTTTTAATGCACCAAGTGAGCCTCCATTTTTATAAGTTTCAATTAGGAATGGCGCAAGGTTTGCATCACCACGAGATAAGACGGTTTGCCAGTAATCCCATTTAATGCTTGAAAATTTAGATTTAATACCAATTTTGGCAAGTTCTTTTTCAATGAATTTTTGCTTTTTTTCTAAACTTTTAGAGTCTTCCCGTTCAGACCATTGAAATGGTGTTTGGGGCTTTGGAACAAACGTAGAAAATGAAAACTCTAAATCAAACCCTTTATTTTCAGATTTTAATTCCTTTGCTAAACGTATAAATTCTTGTATATCGGAATCTGTCTCGTAGGGAATACCTATCATTGAATAGATTTTTAAACCTTTTAATCCATTTTCTTTTGCAATTTTAACGGCGTTTATTATTTGTTCTTCCTTTAAATTTTTGTTTATAAATTTTCTTAAGTGTTCGCTTGCAGCTTCTATTGCAATAGTAGAATGTTTTTGTCCACCTTTGACTAATATTTGCACCATTCGTGGAGTAATGGCATCTGTTCTTAGTGATGATATTCCAAGTTCTATATTTGTACCACTTTCCATTTTTTGATATAAATATTCCAAAATATTTATAAATTGTGGATGAGCACTTATTTGTGCTCCAAGTAATGCTATTTTATTTGTATATTGAAGTCCTAAGTTAATAGTATCTATAATTTTTTCGTATTCATAATATCTAAAGGGTAAGTTTAAGTAGGATGCAGTACAAAATGCACATCGGTTCATACAGCCGCGGGCTAATTCTATAATGAACGTATCTTTAAAATAGCTTTTTTCTGTTAAAATAGGTGTATAGATAACTTTATTGAGTTCGGCGGTATATTTTTTTACAGGTTTTCCGGGGATATAAACTCCTTCAATCTCTGATAACAGCTCTAAAGCTTTTTGTTTGTTATTATTTTTTATAATTTGTAAAATTTCTAAAAAAGTATTTTCACCATCTCCAATAATCATAAAATCAAAGAAAGATTCATATGGCCTTGGATTGGTTGTTAAAACCGGGCCTCCTGCAAAAATTAACGGAAATTTTTCATCTCTTTGTGAAGAATATAGTGGAATATTTAGTTTTTCTAAAATCTTAAAAACACCTAGAAAATCAAAGTCAAAAGACATCGAAAATGCAATAGCATCAAATTCCTTTTTACTTGGTATATTATCTGTAGAAGCCATTATTGCATTTATGCCTTCTTCTGAATCTGCCAGTTTATATAACCACAGATAACCTAAAGAAGCTAATGCGAAGGCCTGAGATGCCGGGTAAGCCATCAATAAATTGCAATTTCCACAGTTTCGTTTGTATAAGATTTTTTCCATTAATTAATATTCTTTATATACAATTCTTCAATAAGCACACAAACCGTTGCTGCAATTGCTGGAGCAAATATTACTCCAACAACTCCTAGATATTGCGCTGTAACAAACAAAAAGAAATATATAATCAATGGGTGCAGATCAAGAAATTTCCCGAAAATATACGGTCTTACCAGATTATTTTCTGCCCATTGAGCAATTATAAAAACAACGACAATTAAAGCTATTGTTAGAGGCCCCATTTTGTATGCCATTAATATAGTAATAACAAGACCTATACCGGGTCCTATTACAGGTATTAAATCTAGAATAGCATTTAATATCCCTAGAATTAACGCATAATCTACTTTTAAAAGCATCAGTCCTATTGTCATTATAATTCCAACACTTGCAATTGTTACAATTTGAGCAAGTACATATCCGCCAATTTTCTTAGAGATTACTTCAATAATGTCATCTGCTTTTTCTTTCAATTGTCTTGGAAAAAGGCTTAAATACGTTTTCTTAACAATATCTTTATCTGCAAGGAAATAGTATATTATAATACATGCTGCTAAAAAATATACAATAGCAGAAGCAAATCCCATACTAAAATCAATGGAGCTGTTAACAAACTTTGTTGTGAAGTTAGAAGTTGAGGATATAACTTCTCCCAAATCCAGTTGAGAAAAAATTGACTTATTTAAAATAGGAGTACTAATCAAAAACTCTTTAACAGTGGATATATGCTCAGGGAGTGATAACAAAAACGATTTTATTTGATGTCCGCCCATTACAAACATAGGAACTAGAAAAACTGCTGATATTAGCAACACTCCTCCAAGGACAAGGCTAGAGGCTAATGACCTGTTCATTTTTTTGTTCAGTTTATCTACTAACGGATTGAGCGAGCAGGCTATAACATACGAAGCAAAGAATAGTATAGCAATATCTTTAATTTTTGTAATAAAAATCAAGAATAATATTGCAATAATAAAAAATATTATATTTTTAACTGTGATATATTTTCTGACAAAGACATCAAACATAATATCCCTCCTTATCCTTTATGAGGATTTTATCATAAAAACATCTATGTTAAAATAATTGCATGGATAATTTGCTTGAAATAAGAAATCTGACAGTAGAGTATAAAAATATAAAAAATGAAACCCATTCTTTTATTACAGCAGTAGATAATGTCTCTTTAAGTATAAAACAAGGAGAGATTTATGCTCTGGCCGGAGAATCAGGGTGTGGAAAATCAACTCTTTCAAAAGCAATTGTAAAACTTGTCAAGCCTAAATCCGGTGAAATATTATATGCGGGAGAAAATATTTACCAACAAACAAAAGAGCATCAAAAAAAATATCCAACACACGTGCAAATGGTTTTTCAAAATCCTTATTCCAGTTTAAATCCTAAAATGAAAATAGGTGAAACTCTAATAGAGCCTTTGGATATAAATACTAAATATTCAAAAAATAGAAAAAGAACTATTATAAGACAAGTTTTGGAAGATGTTGGGCTGTCCGAAAATTGTTTGAATTTATACCCTCATGAATTTTCCGGTGGGCAAAGGCAGAGAATTGCTATTGCGCGCGCACTTGTTTTAAACCCTAAACTATTAATTGCAGATGAACCGGTGAGTGCTTTAGATGCAAGTATTCAAGCTCAAATAATAAACCTTTTAAAAGAGCTGAAAACACAACGAAATCTGACTATTTTGTTTATATCACATGATCTTAATGTTATTAGATATTTAGCAGACCGAGTCGGGATAATGTATTTCGGGAAATTGATTGAGGAGAATATTACAAGTTCTATATTTAATTTCCCGCATCAGGAATATACCAGAACTCTTTTACACTCTGCCCCAACTTTGAATTAATATATATTACCGTAAACCCAATAAGAGCGTAGCACTTTTTTTACATAATTCTTTGTCTCCGGATATGGAATTTGTTCTACAAACTCATCAGTATCAGAATAAATAAGCTTAGAAAACCAATTTGTAATAGAACCAATTCCTCCATTATACGCCGTTATTGCATATAAATCCTTATTGCCCAAAACCTTTTTTAAGCCTTCATAATAGAGACTTCCCGCTGTAATATTTGCAGTTTCCGCTTTTAAATTTGCAGGCAAATTATGTTTTTTTACAACTTCATTATAAGTTTCAGGCATTAATTGCATTAATCCTATTGCGCCGACTAAACTTTTTGCAGATGGATTAAAATGGCTTTCTTCTTTAATTATTGCTTCTAAAATAATCGGATTATTATTACCTTTAACACTATCAACGATTTCATAATAATGTGTTGGATAAACAAGTCGCCATCTTAAATCATCAAATGGAGGCTTGGTTTCAAGTTCTTCCATTGCGTTTCTTGCAAGTACTGCAGATATCGTATAATTTCCTTTTTCATATGCTACCCAACTTTGAATAAATTTGTCTTTTTTACATAATTCCTCAACTAAATCATAATCTCCCAGATAAGCCAGTTTTACAACAAGATTATTATCAAGAGATTTTTTGTACGGAAAAACAACGGGCTTTTCATTTATTTCTCCAAAAGGTAAAACTCCGTCTTCCTTATATAAGTTATAATTAGCTCTATACGCATAATAGGTATCAGGATAATTTGTTAAGACTTTTTTATAATAATTTTTAGCGCTATCATAATGCTTGAGTTTATATGCGATTTTTCCCATAAAATATGTAACAGCCGGGCTTGATTTTACATTTGGGAATTTTTTAAGGTGAAGAAAACCTAATCGTTGTGCATCATAATATTTTCTTTGTAAGTATTTTGTTATAAATAGATTATAAAGTGAATCTGCAGAGAATTGGCCGTTTGGATATTTTTCATAAAGAGTTCTAAAACAAGCTTCTTTTACGTTTGAAGCAACAACTTCATTACAATTAAGATATGTTATATAATCTGCTCCGGTGGAATTTAAGTTCATATTTACCAGAGTTGTAATTCCGTCTTTTCTCTGGGGAAATGTTGCAATATAATTATCAATGATTTCATAAATATCAGCAGGTTCAGTATTAAATGCATGTTTTTTTAATCCAAGCTCTGTATAATAATTTCCTTTTTCTTTGTTTCCAAGCTTATATTCATTTTTAGCAAAATCAGACCAGCTTTCGGCTAATGTCGTTTTATTTAAAAATTCTTTTGCTTTTTCATATTCACCGTTGGCATAATAAGCTTTTGCTATGAGCAAATTATTGTAATTATTTAGTTTTGTATCAAGTTTCCTGATTTCTTCAATTGCTTGAAGTGCAAATCTTCCGTCCGGAGCTTTTTCTATGTAATTTTTAAAGTAATTTGCTGCTTTTTCTTTAGATTTTGCAAGTCTTTTTTCGTTTTTAGGCGGGTTTTGAAGTTCCAAAAGTCCAAGATAGTATTCTGAAGCGATAGCGTAATCACTTGTCGGGAATTTTTTAATTATTCTTTTGAAATGTTTTCCTGCTCTTTTATCTTGCATATCATATATTAGAACTGCCATATTATATTCACTAATAGGTGCAATTGACGATTTTGAACCGGCACGTACTATTCGATTATATTTTTTTATTGCTAGTTCTTTATTATCAAGATTTGTTGCACATCTTGCCTGCCGAAATAAGGCTGGCTTTTTAAGAGTTGAACCGGAAGGCACCTTGCTAAATTTTTGATAAGCTTCTTCAAAATTATTCTTTTTGTAACTTTCAAGTGCTGCAGAATAGTTTTTCACGCCACGTGATTCTGAAGATGTATGATTATATATAAAGTAACCGAGTGTAAACAATGCTAAAAAGATTACTATATACAAATCATATTTATGTCTTCTTCTTCTCATTCAAATCCTTCCCAACTGTTTATTAATCCCGATAAATAACAATAGACCAAAGTCTTTTATTATTAATATTTTAATATATAAATATGCAAAAAGAAAATCCTGTAATAAAAAATTATATTTTATCATCCGAAAAGCGCATTATCAGAGATAATACGCTTTCAAACACTATTTCTGAAAATTATTTATATCATACACGCGAAGTGCAAAATACGGTTTTTCTTTTCCTTTTTCTTTCAAAAATACAACAAATGTATCATCAAAGTAAAACATTCTAGGTTCCTCTGGAGGTGCAAGAGCTGTCATCATTGCAGTTATTGCAGCTTCGCTTTTTAATTTTACGCCTGTATTGTTCATTTCAAATTGAATTGTTTCTAGAGCCTGATCTATTATTAAATTAGTACCTTTTATTCTTTTTCCCGTAACGTCATCAAAGGATTTTTCTTCAAAGAATTTAATATCAGGAACCTTTAGCTCGTCAACGTCATTAAATTTTGTGTTGCCCTCAAATGAATTCTCTTTTTTTAGTAAATCTGCCCAAACATAATTGAATGTATTAGTTGACGGGGTTTTGTATAAATAAACTTCATCTTTTCCGTTTGTATCAAGTAAAACAGCAAAATCAGAAGGATTATTGTAAAAAAGAACTTTTACACTCTCATCAAGAATTTTGTCTGAATGTCCGTCTATACCAAAATATTCTGCGTCAGTATCTCGAAATGCTGATTTTCCAAGTTTATCAAACGGATTGACAAACTCAAAATCTTTTTTGAGCATTGCATACACAATAAACCTGTTTTTATCAGGGGTTAAATCTAGCTGGTCAAGTAAATCGCTTGTTTCTTTAAATTTCTTTTTGATAGCTTTTGCAATAACTTTCTTTGTGTTTTTCTTGATTTTTCCTACATATCTGTAGTAGCATTTTTCGCTCAAATCTTCTACTGTAAATTCTTGTTTATTGAGTTCATTTACTATAACTGGAGTCCCGCCCGGGAATTTAATCTGATTGAATGCAATTTTATCCATAAAATCATTCCAAACAATCTGGAAAGTTCCGACCCAGACTCTGTCCTGTACATTGGTCTTGCTCTGCATTGTAGGAAGAACATCTATACTACCTGCAAAAACAGGTGATAACATTAATAATGTTGTAAATAAAGATATAATTAATTTTTTCATAGTAACAAAATTCTAGCAGAAATTTTAGCATAAGACAATCCTTTTATGATAGTATATTTTTATGAAAATTGCGGCATTTAAGATAGAAGAATGGATGAACAGATATTGTCCGCGTGCGGAGTATGATTTAACTACAACCTGTATTGCACCGTTGAGTATAAACGAGCTTCCATATTCAAAAGAGATATTTAATGTAAAACTCGGTTATGGTGATATTGAAGGCTCGTTGCGTTTAAAAACTGCAATAAAATCTCTTTATGAAAATCAGGAAACTGAAAATATAACTGTTACACATGGAGCAATTGGTGCAAACCAGCTTGTGTTTTTGTCGCTTTTAGAAAAAGGAGATGAGGTTGTATCTATAGTTCCTGCATACCAGCAGCATTATTCAATTCCCGAATCGCTCGGGTGTCGTGTGAAACTTTATTTTTTAAAAGAAGAGAATAAATGGCTTCCGGATTTGGAGGAGTTGGATAGAGTTATAACTTCAAAAACAAAACTCCTGTGTCTCAATAATCCGAATAATCCTACAGGTTCTGTTATGCCTGATTGGATGCTTGAAGAAATTGTAAAAATTGCACATAAGAAAAATGTTTGGATATTATCTGATGAAGTATACAGAGGTCTTAATCTAATCGGGAAACCCTATTCTAAATCTATAGCAGATCTTTATGAACGCGGGATTTCAGTCGGAAGTATGTCTAAAACTTATTCTCTACCTGGACTTCGTGTAGGTTGGATAGTAGGAAGAGAAGACTTAATAAAGGAAATAAATCATCAGAGACAGTACAATACTATAAGTGTAAGTATTTTAGATGATTATTTTGCTGCATCAGCTTTAGAAAATAAAGATTTTATTTCTCAGAGAAATTTTCAAATTATGCACAATGGAATTAATATCTTAAAACAATGGTTAAAAAACAATCTTGAATTTAGCTGTATTATTCCTGCTGGCGGAACTACTGCATTTTTAAAGTATAATTTTGATATTTCATCAGTTGAATTTTGTAAAAAAATTCAATATTTATCAGGCGTAGCGCTTTTACCGGGTGAAACAATGGAAAAAGATGGATACGTAAGATTAGGATTTTGTGCTGAAAACTTACAACCGGCTTTAAAACAAATTTCTACTTGTTTATTGTCCTTGAGATAGTTTATTAAAATTATCCAAATACGTCTTTGCAAGTTTGGGTTTGTTTAGTTGTTTATAAACATACGCTAAGTTATAATGAAATTCCGGAACATCTGATTTGTACATAATCGCTTTGTTAAGATTTGTTTTAGCTTTTTTTAAATCTCCCAATTTGATATATGTACAAGCCATATTGTAATAAATGTATGGATTTTCATTATTTAGAGATGCTGCTTTTTTGTAATTATTTATTGCCATATTGTACTGACTGTTATCTGCATAATAATTTGCAAGATTATAATAAGCTTTGTAGTACTTATGGTTAGTATTTATTGCTTTTTGATACATAAAAACGGCATTGTCTTTTTCACCTTTGTCATCAAGTATGTTACCCAGCAAGAGCCAATCTTGTGCAGAACGCTTATCTTCAGGAATTTGTAGGATTAGATCCATAGTTTTTTGATAGTTATTATCACTGTAAAAGGCTGTTGCTTGCTTAGATAAATCTTCTGCTGCAATACAAACATTTCCAATTAAAAACAATAAAAAAACAACGATTTTTTTCATAATTTAATTATACGCAAATTTTTTTTAATTATCAAATCAGAATATTGTTAGATAACATTAATGTACGTTTTCAAAAATTTAAAAAAAAGTACAATTTATGAAAAGAATTTATGTTTAAAGACTGTCAATATTAAATTTTGTAAAAAGTTTGTGTTATAATAAAACTGTTAGGCGAGGAGTTTATGACAACATTATCTTCTGATAAGATTTTAAGTATTATACCTTCACTTTTTAATATAGATTTAAAGTCTAATTTATTCAGGGCTTTAGAAAAATTTTTGATTTTTGATGAAGGATTTGTTTTTTTTGCAAACCCTGATAGTTTGCAACTGAAGTATGCATATAAAAAACATATAGAATACAAACCGGATAGTATTTATACTGTTGATAATGAATCTAAAACATTTATTTTTTCTCAAGAAGGGAAAATTTTAGATAATACTTCTAAACTAATTAATACGTTAGGATTAAACTATTTAGGTCAAAACTCGTTTTTAGTTTCTAAAATTGCAATAAAATCTACGGTCTTTGGAATAATTATCCTTTCATCTAAAACTCCAAAATTTTATGAGAAGTCAGACTTAAATGCACTAAATGTAGCTTCATCAATATTATCCTATGTTCTTAAAGACCTAGAGCTTTCTAATGTGTTTAAAATTCAGCTTCAAGCTTTAAAAGACGGAATTATTGAAAAAAATAAGGCTTATAAAACAATTAAAGAGCAAAATGAAAAAATTCTCGAAGCTGATAAAATAAAAAATGAGTTTCTTGCAAATGTTTCACATGAGCTAAGAACACCTCTAAATTCTATTTTGGGTTTTTCCGATATACTGTCAACAGAACTATATGGGAATTTGAATGAAAAACAAGCCGAATATATTAATGATATTAAAGTATCTGCCACTCATCTTCTGGGTATGATAAATGAAATTCTTGATATGTCTAAAATAGAAGCAAATGCGATGAAGATTGTAAAAAGTGTCTTCTGGATATCGAGGGCAGTTGATGAAGTTTCTAATATCCTGCATCCTCTGGCTCAGAAAAAAAATATAAAAATTATAAAAAATATGCCAGTTGATTTTGAAGTATTTGCAGACTATCAAAAAATTCAGCAGATTTTGTATAATCTTGTCAGCAATGCAATCAAATATTCTCCGGAAAATGACGAAGTCGAAATATCTATAAGTACAGATGATGAAATTTATAAAATTACTGTCCATGATAATGGTATTGGAATAGATAAAAAGTATCATGGAAAAATCTTTGCAAAATTTGTACAATTAGATAGTGCATATACAAAAAAGGAAAGTTCTACCGGGCTGGGACTTACCATTACAAAAGAGCTTGTAGAACTTCACGGCGGTAAAATATCTGTCATAAGTGAAATTAACAATGGCTCAACTTTTATTGTTGAAATTCCATTCTAGTATTTACAAATGTTTACAATAAAAATATTTACTTGTAATTATATTTTGTTTTATTTATGATTAAAATAAAATGTACAGTTAGTCAAAATATAAGGAATAGCAAAAATGAATCCTATTATTAAGAATTTAGAAGCAGAATACACTACAAGGGAATTACCAGATATGAATCCCGGTGATACCGTCAGAGTGTTCGTAAAAATTGTAGAAGGTAACAAAGAAAGAATACAGGCATACGAAGGTACTATTATTGCTGAACATGGTTCAGGTATTAATAAGACTATTACCGTAAGAAAAGTGTTCCAGGGTGTTGGAGTAGAACGTGTATTTTTAGTATATTCTCCACGTATTGAAAAAATCGTAGTTCAAAGAAAAGGTGATGTAAAACGTGCTAAGTTATACTACTTAAGAGAACGTTCAGGTAAAGCAACACGTATTAAGGAAAAAATTGAAAAAAGATAGGTAAAGGAATAGATGATAGGGTGAAAAGTGATGGCTAAAGAGAAAACGCATATTCACTGGTATCCCGGTCATATTGCTAAAGCAGAACGTCAGCTTAAGGAAAAGCTTAATTTAGTTGATGTAATCATTGAGGTTCGTGACAGCAGATTACCTTTATCAAGTAGTTATAGTAACATCAAGAAGCTTTTGGGAGATAAACCGAGGCTTCTTTTGTTGAATAAAGCAGATTTAGCCGATAAAAACGAATTAAAAAAATGGGTTGAGTATTTAAAAGAAACTACCGGCTGTCCGGTAATTATTACAGAGGCTAAAGGTGCTAGAGATTTATCACAGGTGGTAAAAACTGCTGTTGAATTAAGTGAACCTAAAATTCAGTCACTGATGGCCAAAGGTTTATTAAGACGTCCTGCAAGAGCTATGGTTGTAGGAATGCCAAATGTTGGAAAATCAAGTGTCATAAATAAACTTACAAAATCTTCTAAAACAAAAATCGGAGCTAAAGCTGGTGTTACAAGACAGCAGCAGTGGGTCAGAATTAACCCGAAACTTGATTTACTGGACACGCCAGGGATTATTCCAACAAAACAGGATGACCAACAACAGGCAATAAAACTTGCTTTTGTAAGTTCTGTTTCTGAAAATGCATACTCGCCTGAACCTGTTGCAAAAGTTCTTTTAGAAATGCTAAAAGATAATGAAGTTGTAAAAGAATATTATAAAACTGAAAGTTTAACACTAGAAAGTATTGCCATCAACCGGAATTGGGTAATCAAAGGCGAGCAGCCTGATACGGAACGTACTGCAATATATGTCTTAAAAGACTTCAGAGAAGGACGTTTAGGACAGTTTATATTAGATGAATTCCCTTTATAAATATTTGTATTATCAATAATTTGTTGGGTTACACCCAGCTTACTATAGACGAATTGAAGCTTTCACTATTCAACAACAAATAAAAAAGACAATAATAAATGTTATCATCTTTTTTATAGTGTCGATAAGCTCCCGAATATGGAACCTTTTAGCTACAGTACAAAAACATTATATAGCGAATTAATATCAATAATGAAACAGTCGACTCAGGAGTATTACAATATGAGAAATCTTTTAGGATTTAAGTGCTCATAAGAGTTGAGATTACG
>CALUVK010000013.1 GCA_944324205.1 Candidatus Gastranaerophilales bacterium
CTAAAGATGCGCCTATTATTCCTTTGCCTAAAGAACTAACAACCCCACCTGTTATAAAAATATACTTTGTCATATAGCCGGACTCCTTAATAATAAACTTAGTAACAAATCTAATAATAAATAAGGGGCTAAAAAGCCCCTTGAAACTTTACTTAGTTAATTTTAGGAACTCTGAAAAATCCGTTTTCCTCATCCGGAGCGTTTTTCATCAATTCCTCTTTTGTCTGTTCGTAATAAACTTCATCTTCCCGCATTACGTTTACAAAATCAATTGCATGCGCCATAGGTTCAACATTTGATGTATCAACTTCATTCATAGCATCAACATGCTTTAAGACATCGCCAAGCTGTTTTGTAAACTTCTCTTTTTCTTCTTCTGTTAATTCCAAACGAGCCAATTTTGCTACGTGTTCTACGTCTTTTATTGTAATCATAATTTTCTTACTCCAATATTAACAATGCTAACACAAAAAAAATCATTCGTAAATAAAAACTTGAAAGAACCGCATATATACATTTTTCCTTATTTTATGCTATGATTTTAGCAAGAGTTCTTAAATAATTATTACTTAAACCATGAAAAAAGTTTTGTATACAGATTTTGAAGGAGTGGATACCATTATAGATTCTATGATGGATTCTCCTGAATTTAAAAGAGCTGTCACAAGAACAAATCTTTACAGTTTTTGGGACAAAATTCTGCCTGAAAAATTTAAGAAGCGCTCTAGACCATATTCAATGCTGCCAGGTGGAATTATGGTTATTGCCTGTGAAAACCATATTATTGCACAAGAACTTGCACTATACAAAATCATTCTCTTAAAAAAGTTTGAACCGTATCTTAAAACATTAAAAATGCGTGTTAATGATTTTAAATTTGATCCTAAAAAATGGGAATTTTAATAAAGTTTTTCATACTCTTTTGCAATAAAAGCAATTGTTTTGGGAAAATATTGTTGCAGAAACATAGTTCTAGTTCCTATCCCATTCCACTTTTGAGGGGCATTTATTATAAGATTTGTTTCTGCTAACACTTCACCAAGACTTTTTGGAGAATTCATTAAAAAGTATTCAGCCTGTCTTATTGCTATATCAGGAAGAGTTTTTATAAATAAGTTTTTTTCATATTCGTAAATTTGCTTTAATTCTTGATTCCGTTCCAGTTCTAACACTCTTGCTTTTTCATGCCCGATTTCATGTTCAATTACAGATAACAAATTTTTTTCCTGACCTATTTGAATACCATTCCCTAAACTACGTGCAGATGTCTTATTCCAGTCTGAAATAATGGTAAATACGTTAGAATTTTTAAGTGAAAACCACTCTTCACCACCCAGATATTTTAATGTTTCTTCAGCTTTTTTATCTATCGTAAATTTATCAATAACTCTTTTTTCCAGAACAATTTGCCCTAACGTAATCTCTTCATTTTTTAAGTTTTCCAGCATTCTTTTGTTATGATAAACTTCTGATACTATATTTTCTATTGTCTTATAATCCGCCGTCTGATATTCTTTAAATTTATATTCAATTTTATTTTCTCTATCCTTCATACTGCTAATTACAACTCTGTCTGGATAAAATACGATATCGTAATATTTACCATCAACCTCAGAACAAAAATGGTTTTCAGATAATACTGTAAACTTTTTCTTAGACTCATATAAAACCTTTTTATTATTATCTGTTATTTTATAATATAAATATCTATTCCCATCCCTATCATTCGCAAAAATATAATCTGTAACAGTTCCGTCCGGAGATGTAAAATGTTTTTCTATATGTTCTCCTCCTTGTTTATCAACTTCTGTTAATGAGGTTTTATAAGTTTTACCCTCCACATTAGTTTCATCACAATCAAATTCTCCAATTATTTTACTTTGCGTAAAACTGCTTTTGCTTAAAAAATCATTATCAAAATCTCGTACTTCTATACTTGCATCAAGAAGCTCTTCACTATCTGCAGCCGTTTTATTTATAACTGTTGTTTTAGTCTTGTTTTCAAAATTATATATTGTGTTATTATGCTCAAAAAAAATAAGTTTGCCTGTCTCCGGATTAAATTTAAATAAAAAACTGTCTCCTTCCCCAATACATCCACCTGTTAATACTATATATGGCTCTGAATATTTGTTTAAAGTCTTATCTAAATAATTTATCTCAATATTAAACTTGTTTTTTACCTCTGCAATTTCATCTAACATTTTTGTACTTAATTCTGTTCCATAACTTCTATTGAAATATTCACGACAAGAAGGCAATACGCTGTATTTCATAACATGATCCAGCATACTAAAAGCTTCCGGCATACTTTTAGAATTCATAATAATATCCGGAAAATAAATATTTTTTCCCATTAAAGAATTATTTACAGCATACTCCAGAAGTTTGATTTTAAACTCTAACTCTTTTGATGTTTTTATTGTCTTATGAACATTATAATAAATAAAATCAAAACCAATATTTTCTTGTATTAGATCTTTGTTTTTAAGTTCATAATCAAAAAATTTAGCAGAATTTATATTATTTATAGACAATGCGTTATAAAATCTATAAAAAGTATCATTATCATCTATAATTTTATTCAAACATTGAATATTATATTTATTTAATGGAATCTGATTTAATATCGACTGATTTTTGTCATTTAAATTTAATTTTTTTAATGCGATTTCTTGTTCTAATAATTTAAATTCCTCATCTGTAAGTTCTTTAATCGGAGCACCTGTAATATTATCGTCGCGTTCCTGATATCGTCCTTTTATCCCTCCGGCAGAACCAAATAGAGCCAGAGCCGTCATCGTCTCTGCCATCTTGCGAGAAGTAATAAAATTTTTATTATTTAGATGGCCGGCTGCTGTAAGACTTCCAGCGGCGATTGCTGTTATTATTCCTGTCTTGTGTAACACTTTCCAGGGATTTATGTGCGCATTAATTTTTATATTCATATAACCGGTTACTCAAAATTATAAATGCATAAGCATAAATATTTTTGTTAATTCATTATATTTTTTTTACAATTATTTACATTTATATTCTATTTTGTTTAAATTGTAGAATGAAAATAAAAATTATTGCTCTTGGTAAAATCAAAGAAAAATTTTTAAAAGATGGTATTGAAGAATTTTTGAAACGTCTTAAACCATATACTCCAATTGAAATTATTGAACTACAACCTGTAGATATAAAAAACGAAAATTTAATCGCTAAAACACTTGAGGAAGAGGCTGAAAAAATTTTAACTCATATAAAAAAGGATAGCTATGTAATTACACTCGAAATTCTTGGGAAACAGCTATCTTCGGAGGATTTTGCAGCTAAAATTAATGAAATTGCCGGTTTTGGTATAAGTGAATTAGTTTTTGTAATAGGTTCTTCGCATGGACTTTCTAAAAAAATATCAGATATTGCTGACTTCAAATTAAGCTTTTCAAAGATGACATTTTTACATCAATTTACAAGACTTTTACTAATTGAACAAATATACAGAGCTTTTAAAATTTTAAATAATGAAACCTATCACAAATAATTTTAAATCAATATTTGTGTACCTAACATAATTCTATGGGAATCTTTTGTCGCATCATTCTGGCAGAATACATAATTTAAAATAAGCCTTAATCCCTGTCCTTTTATGAAATAGTTTAGACCTACAGAATATTCTCTCTGATTATTATGCGCGATTTCTCTGTTCGGGTCAAATTCGTCATACCTTGCAAGAATTTGAAGTTTCTTTGTGAGCATATATCCTAAAGTCGCGTAAAAACCGCTTGCATGAGTATCAACAGAATGACCTATCGGCCCGTTATATCCGTTTGCCTGGGCCCATTCAAAATTTGCCATAAATCTTTTGTATTCATACTGGATATGAGCACCGACTACACAAAAATTATTGTTTCTATGCCCGGCATCCATACTTCCGCCGACAAGTAATTTACCGTATCTTCCGTCGGTTTTACCCAGAGGTTTTAAATCAACTCTGCCTATGAATTCAGCGCCGGGAAAAAATTCCTGAAAGTATGTATCTGAAGAATATACCCCGAAATCATAGCCTAAAAGACTGTAATCACCGCTAATTCGTGCTCCGAGCTTACGAACCGTACCGAAATTTCTTGATATTTGCGAACGGGCAATAAACGGTAAAACAAACGGACCGTAAGCACCTTCCATACCGACAGGAGGACGTGTATGACCAACCATAATCCTATGATGCGGAATTTTATTTGTTGCAACATACATATCTGCAAAAAGGTTTTGAACAAAATTTCTTTCCGAGAATGGCGAAATATTAATCATTACACGAAAATCGCCGTTGTTATTTTTCAAAAATCCATCAAAACCAACATTTATCGTATTAATGTCATAATGGTTTGTAGTATGTTCAGCCCCCATACTACCTTCCGTAAACTGCAGCCCGATATCTCCGTTATAACCTGCCCATAACTGAGTCCTGTCCCAAATAGAATCCTCATCAAATTTATGAGTAAATACATCTTTTAAAAGATAATTCGGAGCGTCATATTTATCAACTTCAAGGTGATAAATATCTTGCAATTTTTCTTTCAGAGTTTTTTCTTGCGGAATTTTTTCCGAACTGATTGAAACCGCTTGAGGAATATTTTCCGAAAGCTTTAAAGCGTTATCGCTGAACAAACTATAGTTTTCACTATATTCTGTTTCCGTATTTTTTTCTTCATTTTTCAAAATATCTTCCAGAGTAATTTCTGCATACTCATTCTCTTTTCTTTGTTGATTTTGAGCTGCATGAACCGGAGTAATAAGTATTATAGCCAGTATTAAAAGTAAAATCTTTTTTTTCATAACTACATTCTATATATATTAAACAGAAAAGACCAATCTTCCAATATGATTGGTCTTTTCTTATTTTATCTAATTTTGCTGTCTGTGTTCTTCTCTTAAGTATGCTGTCCAGAAAATTAATACAACAAACACAAATGCACCAACAATGTTTCCTAAAGTTACAGGGATAAGATTATGAACAAAGAAACCTTTCCAGGTCATTGTTGCTAACTGATCAGGAGTCATACCGGAAGCCGCAACAATTGAAGGAAAATGCTTCATTAAAATTCCGTTAGGTATAAAGAACATATTTGCAATACTGTGTTCATAGCCTGAAGCAACGAATGTCATGATCGGGAAGAATATCGCAAATATTTTACCGATTACACGTTTTGAAGTAGATGCCATAAAGATAGCCAAGCAAACTAACCAGTTACAAAGAATACCTCTAAAAAAGGCTTCCCCGAAAGTTAAGTTAATTTTTGAAAATGCTGTTTGCATAGCCGTAACTCCGACAGCATCACCGCCATTATGTCCCATGCCGGCACCGTAAATTAAACCTGCAACAAGAATTGAACCTAAAAAGTTTGCTATATAAACAACAGTCCAGCTTCTTAACAGTTTTAAAAGACTGATTTTCTTCTCTAAAACAGCAAATGTCATCATAACATTACCCGTAAACAATTCAGCACCTGTTAATGTAACCAACATCAACCCCGTTGCGAATGTCATAGCACCGATAAGCTTTGTAAAGCCCCAGCCCATGTTTGAATCACCTGTCATAACGGTCAATGATACCTGCGCACCAAATGCGATAAATGCACCTGCTGCTATCGCTAAAGTAAACATTTTTGTTTTACTATAATCAGCCTTACCAGTCATAACATTATCACTTAATTCATGAACAGTAGCACTCGGCGTTAAACTGTCTTGTGTGGAAATAACTTTTTCTGCTTCCATTTTACCTTTCTCCTATGAAATTAATTTTCTCTCTTTTTTAGGCAATAATAATTCTATATGAATCTTAAACGAACTTAAAAATCCATACCGGCTAAATGTTTTTGCTATCTATATAAAAATTTTTTAATGTTCTTATCTGTTTTAAACATCCAGCTTCCTAAAAAAGAAGTTTATTGTCTAAATCCTTTATGATAATATCACCTGAAAAAATCATTTCAAGTAGGAGGGGTAAATATAAATAGCCGGATTTTGAATAAAATTACCTTTATAATATAATTATTAATTTAAAATTAAATAACCGGTATAGTGTAGTTAATATCGAAAAATTTTACATTTCTACAACTGCAATTAACATACTTATATATTACCCTAAACTTCATATAAAAGATTATTGTATTCTTTATAAGATATTTTTTAATAAATTAGTAATCTCTTTTACAGCATCAAATTTTGCAAGATGCGAAGCATTTTGTTTCAGATAATTCATCTTAATTGGATTATCCAAAAGTTCTACTATTTTTTCTCTTAGTGTATTAGGATCTAAATCTTTATCTTCAATATAAATACAAGCTCCCATATCAAGCAGGTATTTTGCATTAATCCTCTGATGATTAGCAGCAGCGTATGGAAACGGCACAAGAATAGGGGCTGTATCAGAAGCGCAGATTTCTGAAATACTTAGAGAGCCTGCGCGCGAAACTACTATATCGCTTGACTTTAAGACTGATATCATATCATCAAAATATGGTTTTATTATCAAATTATTATCCTGCTCAAATGCCGGATATATTTTCTGAACCCGTTCAATAACATCGGAATAATTTTTCTTTCCGGTCTGAAAAATTACCTGCAGATTTAATTCTTGAGAAAATTCTTTCAAAAGTTCGATTGTTGTATTATTAATTGATTTTGCGCCTTGAGAGCCGCCCATAATACACAGAGTAAGCCTATTTGCAGCTAAGCCCATATTCATAGAAGCCTGTTTTTTTGAAAGAGTTTTAAATTCTTCTCGGATAGGATTTCCCGTAATTACAATATGTTTATTTGGTATAAACTTTTTAGCGTTTTCAAAAGCAAGAGTTACATATTTAGCGCGCTTGGAAAGTCTTCTTGTAACAAGTCCGGGCATTGCATCGCAATCATGCATTATATACGGAGTTTTGGTTATAATACAGGCAAAAATCATCGGAGCCGAAACGTAACCGCCTGTTGCAAATACAGCCTTCGGACTATATTTTTTTATATATCTCACAGAGCGGATAATTGCTTTTACAAGTTTTACTCCCCAGATAAAGAATTTAGGATTAAGCTTCCTCGGCATGCCGGAAACGCTTACATGCAGGAATTTATAACCTTTTTTTGAAGCCAGTTCAAATTCCATATTACGCTTGTTTCCGACATAATAAACCTTATCTCCGCCTTCTGTCAGCATATCTGCTACAGCCATTGCGGGGTAAATGTGGCCTCCTGTGCCTCCTCCGGTCACAAAATATTTGCTATTGTATACTTCTGACATTACCAAACCTTACCCTTTTTACATTATCTTTAGAAATATTTAAAAGAATTCCAATCATCCACAGAGAAACCATAATAGATGAGCCTCCATAGCTTATAAACGGCATTGGAACACCTGTTGCAGGTACGAACGAGCTTGCAACCCACATATTTAAAAACCCTTGAAAACATATAGAAAATGTTAAACCGAGCGCTAAGAGCTTTCCGTACATATCCTGACACTTAACTGCGATTATAAAACCTCTTTGTAAAATTGTCCAAAAAAGACAAATTATTAAAAGACATCCGATAAATCCGTGTTCTTCTCCTATTACAGCAAAAATAAAGTCCGTATGCGCTTCAGGAAGCCAGGCAAGTTTTTGTTTTGAGCTTCCATACCCAACTCCGTAGAGTCCGCCTGATGCGAACGCAACAAGCGACTGTATGATATTATATCCAGCGCCTAATGGATCAGCTTCCGGATGAAGCCAGGTTGTAATTCTTGAAGATTGATACCCTTTCAAACCTTTTAAAAGCAAGAGCGGTATCATTAAAGCTCCTGCTCCTAAAGTAAGCTGCAAAGAACCACCTGCGCAAATATAAATTGCAACAGAAGTCGCAAGCAAGAGAAGCACCATACTCAAGTTTGGCTGTGTGAATATCAGCGCAACCATAATAAGTATTGGAATAAAAGCAGTTACAATTTTGTTATTATCCCAGATATTTGCGTCTCTATAAAAAACTCCTGCTAAAAGCATAACAACAGCAGGTTTTGCAAACTCTGACGGCTGCAAGCTCAAAGGTCCTATATTTATCCACCTCTGCGCGCCGTTAACCGTAACTCCTGCAACTTTTACAAGAATTAGCATTATAATTACAAATACTGCAAAAGGAAGAGTATAAGCCATTAATTTTTTATAATGAAAATTGGATAAAAATTTTAAACCAACAATTCCAACTACAACACCAAGCAGCTGCTGAATAAGAAATCTTGCAGGATTAACCCCCATTTCTACACACTTTGGAGCGCTTGCTGAAAATATTGACATAAGCCCGATTACAACAAGAAAAATTACAGCAATCAAAAGCGGTCTGTCTGACTGCATATTTTGAGGGCTCATTTTCTGGCTTTCATCGATATTTCTATTTAGATAAGACATATTTTTTAAAGACATCTCCTCTATGTTCGTAGCTGTTAAACATGTCAAAGCTTGCACAAGCCGGCGAAAGCAGAATTACATCCGGTTTTAAGCTGATTGCTTTATCAACTGCTTCCTCAAGCGTGTGTTCTTTTATTATATTACTAAAACCGTTTTTTAAAAGATTTTTTTCAAATCTTTCCGCAGCTTCTCCAATCAAAAGAACTGTTTTTATATGCTGATTTATAGACCTGCACATTTCAGTTAAATCTGTATTCTTGTCTCTTCCTCCAAGAATAAGCGCAACATCCTGATTGTTAAAAGAGTTTATTGCGACAATTGAAGCTTCCGGATTTGTTGCTTTTGAATCGTTATAAAAAGTAATGCCGTCCATTACGCGGACTTTTTCAAGCCTGTGTTCAGGAGCTTTAAAAGACATAATTCTCTCTTTTATATCTTCATTTTTCATCCCTAAAAGCTTTGCAATAATTATTCCGCACATAATGTTTTGGTAATTATGATGACCTACAAGCGGGCAGTCTTCAAGAGAAATTATTTTTTCTCCCCTGTAAAAAATTGCCTCATCTTTTATTCCGCAGTCGTTTTCATCATCAAAGAATATAACATTTTTGCACTCTTTAGCAAACTCTTTTAATCTCTCATCTCTTGAATTTAATACCGCAAATTCAGGCTCCTGCGGAGGCAGAAACAACTTTGCTTTAGCCTTAAAATAATTTTCCAATCCTCCGTGCCAGTCAATATGATCAGGGGTAAAATTTGTCCAGCACGCAATTTTAGCCTTAAATTTCTCTGTCATTTCTGCCTGATATGAACTAACTTCACACACAAGGAAATCTTGTTTTTCTTCTGCAAGCGTACAAGGCGGAACTCCAATATTACCGCACACAGGCGCTGAAAACTGTTTTGATAAAATATGCGATACCAGAGAAGTTGTTGTTGTTTTTCCGTTTGTTCCGGTAATTGCTATAAACGGAGTTTTTGTATTCAGATATGCAAATTCAATCTCTGAAATTATCTTGATATTTTTTTCTCTAAGTTTTTGAATAATTTCAGATTTAGGAGGAATTCCCGGACTCGTTATTGCAAAAGAAGCACCATTTATAAAATCATTGCTATGCCCCCCGCATTCAATCTCTGCTCCTTTAGCTTTAACTTCTTCTATCAGAGGCTTTAGCTCTTCTCTAATCTCATCTGCCGGCTTAAATTCGGTTATATAAACATCAAACCCTTTATTCAAAGCAAGTCTTGCTGCCGCAATTCCGCTCTTCGAAAGACCTAATATTAAAACTTTTTCTTTCATACCAAACTCTCCAATCAGTATAATTTTATATTAAACAAGAGAGAAAATAAATCAGAAAAAGTTTAAAAATAAACTTTTTCTTATATGTTAAACAGGGTTTTAAATTCAAATCAAGCTTTAAATTTTAATTCATTTTAAAATCTTGTGCAAATTCAGGACGCTGGTTTACATAATTATGTCCAATTTGTTCGTCTGCTTCTACCCTACGTCTTTCTAACTGAACCTGTCCGTTTTTAACAACTTCTTGAAGCTGTCCTAAATTTTGTTCAAGATTAACAAGCACCTGCTCTGCATATACTGTTGCGCCATCTTTTATACGGTTAGCTTCGTCAACCGCCTGAATTCTTACATTTTCAGCTTCATCCAGCGCCTTGCGTTTAATTTCTTCACAATCTGCAATAACTTGCTCTTTAATCTTTTCAGCTTCTCTTTGCACGGCACGCAATAAATCCGACTCACTCAAAAGCCTGTTTGCTTCAGCCTGCGCATCAGCTATAATTTTTTCAGCTCTTTGTTGTGCTTCATATTGAAGCTCATCTTTTCTTCTCAGAAGCGCACGTGCCTCCTTAATCTCGTCAGGAAGCGCTGCATATAACTTATCCAAAATGTTTGTTACAGTCTCCTTTTTTACAACCGTGAAGCAATACCCTAATAGCGGGAACCCTTTATCTAAAGCTTCTTCTAATTCATTCATTAAACCGTATATAACATCTTGTTGTGAATTCATGTTTTACTCCATATTTTCTTATGATAGTTAACAGAATTGTACAACAAATAAACTACAAAAGTCAACGAGGCTTAAACATGAATTTAATAAAATTATGCTTAATACTCTAAAATAGCACTCTATTCGTGTTTGCCATACAATTTTTCTATTCGGTTCACATCTGCTTCTACTGATTTAGAAATAGCTGTTAATAACTTATTGGCCGTTCCAACATTAACTAAATACACATTCGGATTAAATATGAATTTTCTTTTTAACGCTTTTAAAAGGAGATTATAACTCAAAATAGAATGAAAATCTCTGCCTTCTTTCAGGTTAATTAATCTTTTATATGTATTAGGAAATGTTGCTAGTATACAACACAAGATATCATCTATTTTGTTTTTACCAACAAGTGCAACATTAAATAGTTTAAAATCTGCATTATGAACAATAGTTCTTTGCAATTTATTAAAATAGCTTTTTAGTGTTTTTATCTCTTCCATATAACTATTATATAATAGATGTCATAAAATAACAATATCTATGCTAAAATATAAAGCATGAGCAAAGTTATAATTTCACCTTCTATATTATCTGCAGATTTTGCTAATTTAGAACAAGAAATATCTGCAGTAAAAAAAGCTGGCGCAGATTGGCTTCATATTGATGTTATGGACGGGCATTTTGTACCTAATATTACAATAGGAGTTCCTGTAGTTAAATCTTTAAGAAAAGTTACTGGCTTAATTCTGGATACACATCTCATGATAGATAATCCGGATAAGTTTATCCATGCTTTTGCGCAAGCCGGCTCTGATATATTAACTTTTCACTATGAAGCCTGTGCTGATAGAGCAGAAGAAATTATTGACAAAATTAAAACCGAAGGTGTAAAAGCGGGAATCTCTATTAAACCTAAAACTGATCCGCGAGAAATTATCCCGTTTTTAAATAAAGTAGATTTAGTTCTTATTATGACAGTTGAACCGGGCTTTGGAGGTCAGGAATTTATGCACGAATGTGCAATGAAAATACCTGTTATAAAAGAAAATGCGCCAAAGAGTTTAATTATACAGGTTGATGGCGGAATTAATAATCTTACTTCTAAAATTTGCACTTCACTGGGAGCAAATTCACTTGTTGCCGGAAGTTATATTTTTGGAAATTGTGATTATATAAAGGCTATTAAAAGTTTACAGCAATAATAAGGTGTCTTAACTGATTTTTGTTTTTATTCTGTCAATTAATTTTGATATACTTTCTTTTTCTTCTTCCGGAATATCAAAATTTAAATAATCTTCAAAATATTCAATCGCATCATCGTAATCATTTCTAGCTAGAAATAATATTCCGACCTTCTTATATGCAAGTGTAAACTTATCATTAACGGCAATTGCTTTTAAATAATTTGAAATAGCTTTATCAAGCTCATTATTCGCCTCATACGCCTGAGCTAAGGCGTAATAAAGAAGCTCGTTATTTTCTTTATATTCAATTACGTTTTCAAAATTAGAAATCGCACTCTCATAATCCCCGAGCTCAAAACAAACATGGCCTAAATCATAATACGCATCATAATTTTCCGGTTCTCCGTCTAAAACCCTTTCAAGCTCCACAATAGCATCTTCCCACCTTTGATCTTCTATATAAACTCTTGCAAGCAAATGCGCAAGCGTTAAATTGTCCTGAAGTTCATACGTTCCTCTCTGTAAAGTCCCGAGAGCCGAAGGTAAATCCCCTGCCTTATAATACAAATCCGAAAGATTGATATATGCCTGCGCAAGCTCCGGATCAAGCTCAAGAGCTTTAGTATAATAATTTTCTGCCTGCTCGAAATTTCCGATACAAGCGTATGCAACCCCCATATTATTATAAACATCCGCATTATCGGGTTCTGTTTCTAATACAGAACTAAATGCATCAATTGCATCTTCATACTTTCGTTCCTTAAAAAGGCTCATTGCCTTATCAATCTTTTCAGACATTATAAATCTTCCTCGTTTTCTTTTGTATCAATATTATGAATAATTGTTCTCACATTACCTTCTGCAACAAAGTCCTTAGGCTCCATTGTCATCTTAATCTTGTCGGCAATAATATCCTTATCCTGCTGAACAATCTTAGAGCGTCCTATCATATAAACCTCATTAGGTTTTCCTGCTTCGTTAGGGAATACAGACACCTTTGGCCCTTGAGCAAAATAATCATCATACCAGATTTTTACATGTCCGCTTCCGACATAAGAATTCTGTTTTTTATGATACTGCTGATAGTCAGAATGGATTACAAGTTTTTTCCCGTCATCAGAAATCGCGGTAGTTTTTGTATTTCCGCTTACACTCATCTCCTCTGTTATAGGATTATAAACAAAATGGTGCCCCTCTGACTCGTTCTGTTCCTGCTTAACTCTTGCATTTCCGATTAAGTCGATTTTTCTTAAACCGCCTTTTTCGTCAGCAATAATTACAGCCTTATCAGAATAAGTATCGATGTCTTTATACTTAATAGTAACAGATCCTGTGCAAACCATTACGCTGCTTTTTGTATCATATTCCTGAACTTCTGCATTTATAACTACAATAGGAGTATTACCTTCAGTTATTACTGATTGGGCATCGCCTTCAGCTCTTACGATTTTGTTAATCAAAGAAACCTGAAGTATGTTTGCCTTAACTTCTCTTTTTTTATTTTCATTAACTTCATAAGCGTAAGGTTTGTCGTAAAAAGTTGCAGTATCAAGTTTGTTGCCGCGTCTTATCGTAACATCAGCTCTGTCACTCTCAACCGTTAAATTATCAAGCTTAACCTTAACACCGCCGTCAAGTTTGATTTTCTTTTCTTTGTCAACAAAATTTTGAGTCTTAGACTCAATTATTAAGTCGGAAGAAAATACTGCCAAACTTGAAAATAATAACAATGAAATTATTAAAATCTTTTTCATTATTTCTCCTTATCGCTCTCTTTGTCGCTATATAATTTGGTTGTGGTTTTACCGGCAATTTTAAATTTTTCATACCCCGGACTTATAAAACCTTTTTCTGCAGTTGCAATCATTTCGTTGTTTTTCTTAATTAAAACATGTCCTTCCGCAACAGTTTCTTTATCAGAACCAGACCAAATAAGTTTATCGGTATTAAGAGAAGTAAAGTCTTCCAGTACGATATAAGTATGGTCATACAAGGTGATAACCCCTGTTTTTTCGTCATAAGTACCCTTAGAAGACTGAAAACTCATTGCAACTTTATTATCTTTATAAAAATTTCCAATTACATTATGCAGAGTCGCAACGCTGTGGTCGTTACTATAATTACCGGTTTCTCCATATATTTCAAAATATTTTTTGCCATCTTTTGTTTCAGTAATTATAATCCCACGAGCATCAACTTTTTGTTCATCCTGCTTCCCTTTAATCTGTGCGCGATTAAAGTTTGCTGTAATAATTCCGGCTGAAATAAAAGCCCAAGCCATAACAAAAATAACACCAAAAACCGCAATTAAGTATGTGCGCTTCTTTTTGTCTAAATTCTTAAATCTCTCATAAATTTTTTTAAGAGTTTCCATAGAAATATTTTAGCATAAATCTTTATTTAAAAGAAATTAAAGAAAATTTTTAAACATTTAAATTTAAAAAAAATCTTTGATTTATAATAAAACCGGAGATAATATTTATTATCATAAAGAGGTTTTAATGTACGACACACTGTTCCAAAGACTTTCTAAATCAAAATTCCGAAATAAATTTAAACTCAAAGAAAAAGAAAAATCTTATATTGCTGAAAAAGGGCTGGAAAAAATTCAATCTCATGCTTATGACTTTATATCAAAAAGAATTGCTCCTAAAGATATTCCAAATGATGGGAAACAAACTCCAATGCGAGGTCATCCGGTTTTTATTGCTCAGCATGCAACTGCTACTTGCTGCAGAGGGTGTATTGAAAAATGGCATAAAATACCAAAAGGAATACATATGAATGAAAAACAACAAGATTATATTGTAAGTGTAATCATGGAATGGATTAAAAGACAGCTGAAAGATTAATCTCATTTCAGGTGAAAATATCATTTATCACAGTTTCATATGATATAATATTCTTATGGAATTTATTGAAATAAAAGATTTTTATCAAATATACAAAGATATGCAGGTTCAATTTCCCCCGGAAGAATTAAAACCATATGAACATTTAAAATCCATTGTCAGTGAAAGTTATAAAATCTATCAGGTTATTGAAAATATTCCGGTTGGTTATATCATTCTTTTCCAAACAGAAGAGTTTATTTTTATTGATTACATAGCAATCTATCAAGAATTTCACTCAAAGGGTTTTGGTGGCAAAATTCTGGATAGTTTAAAACAACATTTTAATAAAAAAGGCTGCTTTCTTGAAGTAGAAAAACCTGATCCAGAAAATATAAATACTTTGAGACGAATAAAATTTTATGAAAAAAATGGCGCAAAAAAACTCAATATTAACTACATTTATCCTAACTGCCATGGTGGACTGCCAATGGATTTATACTATATTTCATTTAATAAACAAAAGACTACATTAATCGAAACAAAAAATTTTATAACATCCCTGTTTGCATGTATCCATTCTGATATCAAAAATTACCAAAATTTTTTGGACAAAATTTTTGGATAAATTTAATACTATTATTTTATCCGAGTGGCGAATTTTTAAAATTTGTAATTTTAAAAACAATTACAATATGAATAAAGTTTTAATCATAATTATTGCAATCTTGTTAATTATTACTGGTATATGGTATGGGATTTATCGAATAAATAATTTACGTGTAACAGCAGTATTTAATGAACTTGAACCTTTTCCGCATAATATAAACGTTTATTATAAAGGATTTCGTCTAGGGCGTACAACAAAAGTTTATCCGTCAAAAAATTTTACACAAACCCATGTTGATATGACATTGCATATGGATGATTTTTCCTTACCTGATAATATTACTGCAAAAGTAAAAACAAAAAATAAGCGTGACTATATTGAACTGATATATCCGGATATGCCTTCAGTAACTTATCTAAAAAATAAATCTAAAATTAAAGGTGAAAAAGGAGTAAATTTTGCAACGTTTATTCAAGACCAGGCAGATGCCGGAAATTTAGATGACTTAACAGGTAATCTCAGCGAAACAGTTGAAGCCGCAGGCGAAACGATGAATGCCCTTACAGATTTGTTTCATACTGCAAATGAAATACTTGTGGATTTAAAACCATCGCTCAAAGAATCCGGCATTAATCTTGCACAAACAACACGAAATCTTACTATTACAACTGATAATTTGGCTAATGTTTCAATAGAATTAAATCGCTCTGCAAAGCCCAAAAGGCTTGATAATACTTTTGCTAACATTGAATTAATTACTCAGAATCTCCAGCTTACAACTTCTAACACAGCTCTTCTGACTAAACGGGCAGACAGTGAAACCGTAGCCCTTCTAAATTGCCTTATTAAAAATGCTAATAATGTAATTTTAAATATAAATGATATAATAAAAGGATTTAAAATAACTCTCTCAAAAAGATTTGCCGGCATGAGACTTATATTCGGAAAGCCTCTTGAAAATAAGTAAATATAGATACAAATAAAAATATTTCCAATTTTTCTTTACCCCCTTTAACCTTTTTGTTATAATATAAAAAGAGCTGATGAATAAGTTTATTAAAAATTTAATATATCAATTAAAAAATATGAAACTGCTGGATAAGTATATTTTAAAGCAGGTTATTGAAATGTTTATAATGGGAGTTTTGGTTTTTACATCAATTATTTTTGCATCAGATACATTTATTACACTTATTAAACAAATTTCAATGTATGGAATTCCATTTAAAATTGCATTTTTGATAATTATACTTCATCTTCCGGCGGTTTTTGTAATGACAATTCCTATGGGAGTTTTACTTGCTACAGTAATGACATTGAATGGCTTAAGCCTGAGTTCAGAGATTACTGTAATGCGTGCTTGCGGTATTGGTTTGAATCGAATTGCAAAACCTATTTTTATTTTTGCAATTGTAATGGCTTGTGTAAGCTTTGTTCTTAATGAAACAGTTGTTCCTGTAATGACAAAACAATCTACAGATTTAGCACTCTACGCTTTCAGTAAAAAAAATATTCCTGAAGGAAAACATAATTTTACTTTTAAAGAAATAAAAGAAGGTGGTTTATTAAAACGTCTTTTTTACGTTGGAGATTGTACAGATAAACAGCTTCACAATATAACTGTTCTTGATGCTTCAAAAGACGGTACTATTCAAATTCTTCAAGCAAGACAGGGAGCAACTTCACCTGAAGGATGGAAATTTCAAAAAGGCGCTATCTATACTATAACAAATAGTGGAAAAACCCTTGATACAACTTTATTTGAAGATTCCACTGTAAAATTTGGAATGGATTTAACAAAGGAAATGAATAGAAATCTCGCAAACGAACATAACTTTATTCAATTATGTAAATTTTTGGCAAAATCTGATGTAGAAAAAAGGGAAGAATTGGAAATAAGTTTGTTTGACAAAATAGCACTTCCTCTAACAACAATTGTTCTAGTTCTTATAGGAGTTCCGCTTGCAATAACTCCGCCAAGAGTAAGATACAACAGAGGATTTTTATTTAGTATTTTAATTATTTTTGCCTATTATTTAATAAGAGCACTCTCTATCTCTTTTGGAGAAGCAGGCTCTCTTGTTCCATTATTGGCGGCATTTATGCCAAACATTATTCTTACAATTATCGGTATCGGACTATATTACAGAAAAGTCTATACGATATGCTAGGGAGTAAGATATATGAGATATCATTATTTGGGTAGATTAATTGGAACAGTAATTGTATTATTAGTATATTTTTTCTTTACTTATCCGATACCAGCAATCGTTACATCCGTAGTATTAATAGGCGGTTATCTTTTTTTCACCAACTTGAACCGTAAACAAACAATTGAGAGAGGGCAGGCTATAAGACGCAGAGCGGCTTTAGATACTGCTAAAATATATCTTTCTCCTTATAAAAATATATGGCGCAATCTTAAACTTTCAAACAAATACTGTACACTTAGACTTGGAGCAGATGGATATACGATTAGAGCCACAGAAAAAAGTCCTGACGGAACTTCATATAGAACATTTAAAGTAGTAAGTTCTAATGTCCATTCAATTCCTGATTTATGGGACATGTTTTGTATAAGTTTCGGTCACAATACAACTTATGATAGTTTGGTAGAGGATTGTCAACTTTATAAAGTGGTTATAAAAGAACAGACTATAGGCACACCTTCTCAAGAACGACCGACTAAAAACATTGCAGCAGTTTCATCGAAATCTATTAAACCTATAGAAAAAACCGATATTAATAATGCTTCTGAAATAGAGCTAACGGCTCTTCCAGGCATCAGTATTGTAATGGCAAAAAAAATTATAAAAAAGCGTGAAGAAATCGGCGGATTTAAAAATATTAATGACTTTTTTTTGTTTCTAAAACTTAAACCTCATATGGAAACACAGCTTAGAGAAATTGTCTATGCAAAGAAAATGAAAGGCTCTTTAAAAATCAAAAGATATAATGAGAGAAGCGTTGATTTATGAAAATCAGGATCTTTAATATCATTAAAAATACAAAAGTTGAAGGTCCGGGAAATCGATATTGTATTTGGACTCAAGGATGTTCACACCATTGTAAAGGCTGTCAGGCAATACATACGTGGGCGCATGATGGTGGAAAAGTTATGGAAACAAATGATATCATTTTGGATATTCTAAATCAAAAAAATATTGAAGGAATTACGTTTTTAGGTGGAGAACCTTTTGAACAGGCAGAAGCTTGCGGGATTATTGCAAAAAAAGTAAAAAAACAAGGTTTAAGTGTACTAAGTTTTACCGGAGGATATTTAGAAGATTTAAAATTAGATAAAAAAAATAAATTACTTTTAGAAAATACAGATCTTTTAATTGATGGTCCGTTTGAAATTGATAAAACGGATTATTCCCGCCCTTGGTGCGGATCTTCAAATCAGAGATATCATTTTTTAACAAATAGATATAATGAAGAAATTTTTATTAAGTACAAGAACAAAGTCGAAATTAATATTTCTAAAAATGGAATTGTTTTTATGAATGGAATGGGAAATTTTAATAAAATACTAAAAAAAATAAATTTAGAAAAAGTATAAAATTTCTTAGCTAAGTCTTAAAAACGCTTCTACTTTAGCTTTTATGGAATTTGATGCATAGTCGTCAATATCAATATAAAGCCCGTTGTATTT